>JADFXB010000210.1 GCA_015233935.1 Magnetococcales bacterium
AATCCTGGGCCTGAAAGGCGCGAATTCCCTGCGCCCAACAGGAGAACATTTTTGAAAGTTTCGCCCAGGGGGATGGCAGTGCCACCCGTCGTTATGGTGGAACAGGCATTGGATTGACCCTCGCCCGCCAGTTGACCCAGTTGATTGGTGGTCATCTTGTCATGGAATCCCGCCATGCAGAGGATGGTTTCCCCATTATGGAGTGCGGCTCCAGCTTCAGTATAGAAGTGACCTTTAAAGTTTTGCCGGGGAAAGCGGATTTTTCCCAGCAGGATGAATTAATTTTGGCATATCGTGCGCTGGTGGGTGATAATAAGGCGGAGGGTGTGGTGCCTCCTCGTCTGGAACCCTCCGTCATGCAACGCCAGGATATTTTGAAAAATTCCCTGATGCTGTTGGCGGCCATGGAACAAGAAATTGACCAGAAAGAGGGAACTCGCCTGGATCTGCCTGCCCAATGGCTGAAAAAAGCCATGGATTTTCTGGAAATCGAGGGAGGCAGGGAAGGGGTGTTGCGTATTTTAATGTCTGCCCGTAAAGGCAATTGGCAAGAGGCTGGCAGTAATCTGACATCCTTGTACAACATGTTGAAAAATTTATGATTCGTTCTGTCAATAAATCATTCATCGTTCTTCTTGCCCTGGTTCTCACCGGCTGTGGGGTGAGTCGCAATCCATTGACCCGTACCGAAATCGATCAACGGGTGCAAAACGATTTACAAAATTTATTTGCCGAACAGGAACCCATCAACGGCAAGATCAGCCTCTATGAAGCCTTCGCGAGAGCGATTAAATATAATCTGGATCAACGGGTCAAACTGATGGAAGATGCCGTCAGTCGCCGGGATCTGGATGTGGCGCAAATTGACATGCTACCCAAAATGGCCATCAACGCCGGTTATACCCGGCGGGATACCTTACCCTTCTCCACCAGCATCACCCAAAGTACCGGCAAAGAAGGAACCGACCCCTCCACTTCTCAGGAAAGGGGAAGGGGATATGGGGACATGACCATGGTCTGGAATATTTTGGACTTTGGTGTCAGCTATGTGCAAACTCAACAGCAGGCGGATCGGACTTTGCTGGTACGGGAGCAACGGCGCAAGGCGGTGCAGAATATTATCCAGGATGTGCGTCATGCTTACTGGCGGGCGGCCACTGCCCAACATTTGCTGCCAGAGTTCGAGGCACTGCTCAAAGAGACGGAAGAGGCCATGGGTCGCTCCCGCACCATGGAAGAAGAGCAGGCCATGCCCCCCCTGGAGGCCCTGACCTTCCAGCAGGGATTGCTGGAAGTGACCCGTCAGTTGTGGAATCTGCATCGGGATTTGGTAAAAGCCAAGAGCGACCTGGCCGCCTTGATCAATCTGCGCCCTGGTACCCGCTTTGCCCTGGAAAGTGGACGAGAAGAGGAACTGGTAATGGCCTTGGGGAATTTTCCCCTGGAAGCCCTGGAAAACTACGCCCTGGCCCATCGGGCCGAATTGCGGGAAGAGGACTACAACCAACGCATTCTCTCTCTCGAAGCCCGCAAAATATTGTTGGGAACCTTGCCTGGTTTGGAGTTCAGTCTGGGCAACCAGTATGATGACACCAAATATTTGGTCAATCAGGCCTGGCGGGAAGCAGGGATGCGCATCTCCTGGGGGATGCTGAAATGGATCTCTGCCCCCTACCAACTGGCCTCCGTGGACGCCCAGAAAGAACTCTCCCGTACCCGTCGCATGGCCTTCAGCATGGCGGTTCTCACCCAGTTGCACCTGGCCCTGCAGGCCCATGGCATGACGGTACGAGATTTAAAAATTATTCGGGAGTTGAATTCGGTCCACCATCGTAAATTAAAACATGCCACCGCTGCCACCATGGCCGCCAAGGGCAATCCCATGGCGGAAATTCGCAGCAAGGCGGATGCCCTGTTTGCCCGTATGCAACAGGGACTGGCCTTTGCCGAAAACCAGGGAGCTGCCGGACAAGTGGTTCTCTCTCTGGGGATTGATCCCCTGCCGGATGAAGTGATCGGCTATGATCTTGGTCAATTATCCCAGGCCATACGGGAAAAACAGAGCAATCTGGCCACCGAAGTATTAAATGGATTGAGCAATTTTCGCCTGCAGGTGGTCAATGGGGGAGGAACGGGAGCGGTAGCCGTCACCGACCCCAGCCGCACCCTGCAAGTGGAAATTGTCGCCGACCGCCACACCCCCACCCCAGTGGGACCGGCCTATTACCAGGTGGAAAGCCTGGATATGAACGCTGGACGTGGTCAATGGTCCTGGTATGGCCTGAAAACCATCATGGACACCTTCTCCGATACCCCCGCCGCCTCCACCACCTCCACCCCGTAATGTTATTTGGGTAAATTTGTTTAACTTTTTGCAAAAATGAGCGATACTATCCTTACGTACAGGATGATTGTAGCCAAGGGAGGGTAGGATGCCTTTCAATAGATCAATGGCCCTGGTGGGTGCGTTGTTGTGGCTCATGGCGAATGAAGGGTGGTGCGGTGCGGATGCCATGGAAGCCGAATTGGCAGATCAGGGAATTCGCGCCTTTCAGGCCCAGGATTTTAAATGGGCAAGAGAGAGTTTTACCAGTTTGAAAAAGCGCAATCCAAACCACCCAGCCGCTGAATATTATTTAGGAATTCTGGAATTGCGTGAAGGAAAAGTGGAATCGGCCATCAAGTATTGGCAACATTATGTGGAGATCGACCCTGCCGGAGCCGAGTCCAACGGGGTGCCCCGCCGCCTGACCTTGTTGCAGGACGAAACTCGCAAGACCGAGATTGAAAAAATTATGAAGAGCGAATCCCAGCTCTCCAAACTGCCGGTGGAACCTAAAAGCATTGCTGTCATGGGATTTGTCAATAAAGGGGATGAAAAATATCAAATATTGGCCAAAGGGATCACCGCCCTGATTGTCACCGATCTCTCCCAGGTGCCAGGCTTGGTAGTGCTGGAACGGGAGAAGGTCCAAAAATTGCTAGAAGAAATGAAGTTGTCCAAAAGCGGCCTGGTGGAAGAGGAAAACAAAATTGCCACTGGACGCTTGTTGCGAGCGGAAAAAGTGATGCTGGGTGATTTCACCATCCAGGAGAACGCACCATGAAAACCACCGTCCTGCCCCTGTTGTTGGTCACTGGTTGGTTTTTTGCAGCTTCTGCCCAGGCGGATAATGGTCCCCTTATCCATTTAAACAGCCAAGTGGTGGATACCACCTCCAATAACACGGTGGCCGCTGTCAGTCGGACCGGACCGGTGAATAATTTATTTGCTGAGCAAAAGAGCATGGTGATGCAAATGCTGGGTGAACTTGGTATCACTGCCGCATCCCTGCCCCCGCAAGTGAAAGCCCAGTTGGAAAAGCCCCATACCCAAAATTTTAATGCCTTTGTCGCCTACTCCATGGGGATCAACTACATGGATCAAGGCCGCTATGCGGAGGCGCGTGCCGCCTTCAGTCGTTCGGCCACCATGGATCCCAGTTTCCAACAAGCGGTACAGATGGAACGTTCCACCCCTTTGACCAGGGAGAGCGTTACCCGCATGGTGGAACGTACCACCCGGATGGCCAGTCAAAGGGGCGGAGAGTTCCTTTCCGGTCATAGCCCACCCGCCAATCGACCTGCCACCCCTGCTCCTGCTGCCCCGGCAGCCGCCACCAGTACAAGCCTGCAACAGGCCATGCAGCAGACAGTGGGTGAAATTCAGGCCATTTCCTCCGGGGTAGCCTCCCTGGTGGAAAATATTCATCGGGATCCCAATTCAGCCCCCGACCAATTGCGTCTGGCCACCAGTCGGGGACTGTCGCCGGGCATGGCCCTGGAAACTGCCCTGGTGGTTTTAGATCGCCCGCCAGCGGCATTGGTGGAAAGGGTGTTGGGGGAGGCCCTGCGCGCCGGTATCAGCGTGGACGATGCCCACCAGGTCGCCAGCCAGTTGCGTTCTCGTAGCGGCTGTCGTTGAGATGAAATCAGGGTTCATGTTGCCATTGCAGGAGATTTTCCATGGATAAGACAAACCCATCTTCTGCGGTCAAACCTTTTCTGACCAGAAGCAGCCATCGTTTTGCCCTGGAACCCCGTCTCATGTACGATGCCGCCGGTTTGATCAGCGGTCTGGAAGGAATCGGGCAGCATGCGGAAGATCCTACGGTCCAGGATCGTGGCGAACCAGCGGTGGAAACCTTCAACCATGTGCCCACCAGTTCGGTGGTCTTTGTGGATGCACGGGTGGAAGATTATCGCTCCTTGTTGGGGAATGTCACCCCGGCTACCCGGGTGGTGGTACTGGACAGTCAGCGGGATGGGGTGGAGCAAATTTCCAGCGTCTTGTCTGAATATCGGGGATTGGATTCCATCCATATCCTCTCTCATGGCGAGGCGGGCAGCCTGCAATTGGGGGCTGGCAACCTGACCGGGGAGAGCCTGGAGCGGCAGGCCATGCAGGTGCAACAATGGTCCAACGCCCTGTCTGACAAGGCAGACTTGTTGATCTATGGTTGCAATGTGGCAGAGGGGGAAAAAGGGCAAGCCTTTGTGGAACGCCTGGGGCAATTGACCGGGGCCGATGTGGCCGCCTCCGACGATGCCACCGGCTCCGCCGCCCGCCAGGCCGACTGGGATTTGGAATATCAGCAGGGACAAATCGACACCACCCTGATGGCTGAAGAGGATTACCAGCATGTGCTCTCCATGAGCACCCTGGGAGGAGAGTTTCAGGTCAACACCATTACTGCCGAGGCTCAAACAAGAGTGGATGCGGCAGAATTGTCCAACGGTGGTCATGTGGTTGTTTGGCAAACCACAGGGGCTTCCAACGCAGATATTCACCTGAAAATCTACTCCGATTTGGGAGAAGAAAAATCCTACGAAATTCAGGTCAATACCACCGTTGTCTCCGAGCAGTCCCAGCCGAAAGTGGCAGTCTTGGACAATGGCGGTTTTGTGGTTACCTGGCAATCCTTGGATACGGAAGGGACGGGGTATAATATTTTTTATCAAAGATTTAACAGTGATGGTGTGCCCCAGGGGGATGAAATCCGGGTCAATACCACCACCGATAATGATCAACAATCCCCGGCTATCGCCTCTCTCGCCAATGGTCAGTTTGTCATTACCTGGCATTCCATGAACCAGGATGGCAGCGGTTCAGGCATTTATGGACGCATTTATAATGGGGATGGTACGGCGGCTGGTGATGAAATTCAGCTCAACACGACCACCAGCTATGCCCAGTATAACCCTGCTGTCAGTGGTTTACAGGAGGGGGGCTTTGTGGTGGTCTGGCAATCGGACTCCGACAACGATTCACTCAGCGATGTCATAGGTCAGCGTTTTGATGCCAATGGAGATTTGGTAGGTTCAGAATTTTTAGTGGCTGAACAAAGCGAG
>JADFXB010000211.1 GCA_015233935.1 Magnetococcales bacterium
ACCACCGCCGGGCGAATGGGCTTGGCAATATAATCCACCCCTCCAGCCGCAAAGGCAGCGGTTTCATCATGCTCTTCGTTGAGGGCTGTGATGAAAATGACTGGAATCTCTTTGGTCAAGGAGGCATGCTTCAGCTCTTTGCATACTTGATATCCATCCATCCCCGGCATGATCACATCCAGGAGAATCAAATCCGGTTCCAATTGGTTGGCCAGTTGCAAGGCTTGTGAACCAGAAGTGGCAAAAAAGACTTCATACTCCTCTTTTAAAGTTTTATGCAAAATTTGAATGTTTTCAGGCGAATCATCCACAATGAGGATGCGCCCTGGAGTGGTGGTATTCCAATCACCTGAAATCATGGCACACTCCTGTATAAAGAGGCCGCGATTTGCGGCAATAAGGTGATGGCCTGGGGATAATCCAGTTTATCCAAAAGATCCCGCATGGTTTGCCAGAGGGGCGTGTCGGCATAGTGGGGGAAAACAGTGACCAAGTGTTGGAAAATATCGTTGGCCCGCAGATTAAAAACCGCCAGATGATCGTGTAGCTCTTTGAGCAAACGGTCGGTCTCCTCCACATCCACCTTGGAGGTGGTCTGACAAGTGGGAGGATTTTTCTGACAATTGAACAACTCTTTGCCAGAGCGCAAGGTCAGGTTCATGCTGCTTTCCAAACTATCCAACAGAAGCGGTACACGGTGGAACTGTTGGTTGAGAATGGCTTTTTCCAACTCCTTGGCCCCCTGCTGCAACTCATGGGCTGCCAGGTTGCCGGCCAATCCTTTCATCATATGCACCAATTTGGCCATTTCCTGCCAATTCTTGTCCGATAAATATTGGCGCAAGGTGGTGATATCCTGCCCGTGGTTTTGCATAAACTGACGAATAATTTTTAAATAAAAGGTTTGATCCCCTCCTACCCTGGTGAGAGCCGCTGCCAAATCAAACCCTGGCAGGGTATCGGGCCAACCAACGCTTGCAGGTGAACACGCACTGACAACCAACGGTTGGGTTGGTGCACAAGACAACCATTTGGCCAGGGTAGAAAAGAGGCGGTTCATGTCCACCGGTTTGGGAATATAATCGTTCATGCCAGCCGCCAGACATTTTTCCTGGTCACCGGCAATGGCGTTGGCGGTCATGGCGATGATGGGGATGTCCTGTATACCCAAGGATTGGCGGATGGCACGGGTTGCCTCATAGCCATCCATTTCCGGCATTTGAATATCCATAAGGATGGCATCCAGCCGCTGTTCCTGCACCTGGGCGACGGCCTGGCGGCCATTGGCCGCGATGGTGATGGTGGCCCCCGCCTTTTCCAGCAGTTCCTGGGCTACCTGCTGGTTGATCAGGTTGTCCTCCACCACCAGAATATGTTTGTTGGCCAAAAAGCCAGTATCGACAGGGTGATGGAGCAGGGAGGCATTTCCCTGCACCTGGCGTTTGCCCAATACCTCCAGGATGGTGTTCAGTAAGGAGGAGGCGGTGGCAGGCTTGGTCAAACATTGATTGATCCCGACTTGGCGGGCATCCTTGCATAGTCTCTCCTGATAATAGGCACTTAGCAGGATAATGCGCGGCTCTCCCCGTGGGGTACGATATTTTTCAATCAACAAGCGGCTGGTTGTCATACCATCCACCCCTGGCATGCGCCAGTCCATGATCACCAACGGATAGTGACGACCACGGGCAAACAGGGAGAGGGCTTCTTCACCAGAGTGGACGACGGTGGGAGCAAATTTAAATGAATGCAATGTTTCGTTCAATATTTGACAGGAGGTCAGATTATCATCCACCACCAGGACCGGTAAACCGGCAAAGAGGGGTTCTTTTAAGACGGGCAGGTTGGAAATTTTGGCAAGGCTACTCTTGCGAAAAGAAGCCGTGAAGGAAAAGAGACTCCCTTCCCCTACCCGACTGGTGGCCTGAATCTCCCCGCCCATAAGTTCCACCAATCGTTTGGAGATGGTCAATCCCAGGCCGGTGCCACCAAAGTGACGGGTGGTGGAACTATCTGCCTGGGTAAAGGGCTGGAATAAAAGACCAATCTGTTCGCTGGCGATACCAATGCCCGTATCTTGTACCATAAACCGTAGGTTTTGGGTGAACTCCTCTCCCACCTGGGAAGGAGCAGGAAGAACAGAAACCACCACCTCCCCCTTATTGGTAAACTTGATGGCGTTGTTGATCAGGTTGGTGAGCACTTGCTCCAAACGTAAAGGGTCGCCGATCACCTCTTCTGCCAGGGCAGGATGGGTGGACAGACACAGCTCCAATCCTTTTTGGGCCGCTTGCGGGGCAAACATTTCCACCACTCGCGCCATCAGGTGTTGCAGATTGAAGGAGGTGGATTCCAGTTCCAGCTTCCCTGCTTCGATTTTGGAAAAATCCAGAATATCGTTGATCAAGCCCAGCAGATATCGCCCGGAGGTGTGAATTTTCTCCAGATAATCCTGCATTTTGACATCTGGAGAGGCCTGGAGGGCCAGATTGGTCAGTCCCAGGACGGCGTTCAGAGGGGTGCGAATTTCATGGCTCATGTTGGCAAGAAAATCGCTTTTGGCCATACTGGCGCGCTGAGCCAACTGTTGGGCCTCCCGCAATTCAACGGCGCGTACTTCCAAATCCTGGGTTTGTTGACGTAATTGGCGTTCACGAAAGACGGTATGGGTAACATCTTGAATTTGCAATAAAACGTAGCGGGATAAGCCACTTACCGCCATGCCTGAGACGGTGATCAACTGGCTCATACGTTGGTTATCTCCCACCTGACGTGGCGAGGGGGGATAGAGGGGTAGGGGTGCCATGTTGAGTTTGTGGGAAAGAATGGCTGGCAGGCCACGACTGGCAGCATCTTCAATAGCGGCCATGAGACGGCCACCGGCCAATTCAGGAAACAGCTCCAACAAACTTTTGCCCCGCACCGCTCTGGCTTGCAGACCAGAAGCCTTTTCCATCCAGCGGTTCCAAAAGGCGATATTCTTTTGTTGATCCAGAACCACCATGCCGATGGCGGCTTCATCCATACAGGCGGTGAGCAGGGTATTTTCCAGGTCTTGCAGGGAAGGCGACATGATTCATCCTCCCAGCTTGCCAAGTTCGTCTTGCAAGTGAGCGATGGTGGACATATCCAGCAACAGGATAACAAACCCCTTGATGGTATTGCGTTGCGGGGTATGGGCACCGGTTATAAAATCGACGATAAGAAAAACCAACTGCTGTAAAGGAGGAACCATAGAACCATTGACAGCCGGGAGAGAAAGCAAATCCTGACAACTGCCTTTGACATATTCTGGTAAATCAAAGTCAAGTTCGGTGGCAAACATGTTGGCAAAGGTTCCCAGACAGGCATTGAGAATCACATTGCCTACTTCCAGCAAACTTTCCTGTTCAAGTTCGGTGAGGGATTCCAGTGGCATATCCTCACCCAGCAAGGTGCGCACCAGCTCCAGACTATTGGATTCTGGATAGATAAGCATGGACACCCCGTTGAAAGTACCTCGAAAATTTTGCCGAATGGCGGCAACGTGGGAGGCGGAGCGTCCTTGAATAATATGAATGGCCTGTTGGCGATCCACCATTTCAATGTGGGGCACCGACAGCAACACCTCTTCCTGGATCATGCGGCTTAGGGAATCTGCTGCCCGACCGATGCCCATGTTGAAAATTTCCTTGATGGCGTCCTGCTCGAACAGGCTGAAACTGACCATAACGGCGACATCCAATAAAGATGGTAAAAAGGCAACTCAACCATATTGACTGGCTATGGATTGCAGTTGTCGTTTTAAAAAAGGAACGGTGATCAAATCGAGGAAGATCATCATGGAGCCTTCCAGGGTTCCTTCCGGGGTATTAAAATGGAGTGATATTTGAATAACGGGATCCTGTCTTGTTGGTTGCCGACGCCGGTCATGGGGGAGGGGTTGGGTTATGGCACCCTCCTCATTCCGACGGACTATTTTGAGTAAGAGCGGGCGCAAATCGGTGCGATGGACGGTGGGAGGGTGGCCGGTCAGTTCCATGGCCAACAAATCTGCCAGCCCCGACAGACAGGCATTGAGCAGAATGTTACCGATCTCCTGGAAAATTTCCATTTCACTAACAACCAGTTTATCCTCCTCGCCCATACCCTGGATCAAACCGTGAATGGGGGTGGTTTTGCCATGATCCCGCAAAAACAGGAAGATATGCCCGGAGAGCTTGGCAGGATCTTCAGTATCCTGAAAATATTGTTGGATGGCCCACAGGGTTTGGCAAAATTTATCGGAGAGTAGATCTACCGCCGCCCGTTTGGCCATCAAGTCCAATTCGGGAAGAAAGATTTCCAATTCATGGCCGATAAGTTCGGAGAGGGCAGCAACGGCTCTTCCTACCCCAAGATTGAGGGATTCCCGCAGGATATCCTTCTCAATCTCATCCAACAGGTCGTTCATGGGGAGTTGGCCGTGAGGGCGCGGTGTAATTTATCTGCTGAGACGGGTTTGGTGATAAAGCCAATGCCAGCGGCTTCTGCCCTTTCCTGCATTTTGCCCTGAATATTGGCGGTGACTAAGTGGGCTTGTGCTGTGGGGTAGGTTTCCAATATTTTCAAAGCCAGATCCAAGCCGTTCATCCCTGGCATATTATAATCGATCAAGGCTACCGAGGGAGCGATGTGGACCAGTTGTTCCAGGGCCTCTTCAGCGGATTTGGTTTCCACAACCTGCCAGTCGGGGTAGGACTGCCGGAGCAAATTACGAATGAGCATGCGTGCCAAGCTGCTATCATCAACCACCAACACGATCTTTTGTGCCTTGTCTTGTTCCATTATCGCCCATCTCCGGTAAAGACTGAATCCAACCAAATGTATCGTAAACTCTCTTTTTTACATTTGGACAGGTTGGCTTTTATATTTGGGTAAAAAACCTCTATGATGCAATGAACAGATTAGCTTTTCACTCATGCCTTTGTAAAGAGGCTCAATCATGAATGATCTGATGGATGAAAGCATGAGGAAGGAACTTTTGACAGAGTTCCTATCCGAAAACGTAGAAATATTGCGACGTTTAGAATCAAGTATGCTGCTTTTTGAATCAAGTCCAAATGAGATGGATTTAATTCATGCCATATTTCGTGACATGCACACCCTCAAAGGGGGCTGTCGCATGCTGGGATTTGAGCGGTTGGAGGAGGTACTACACCATGCAGAGAGCCTTTTGGGGGAATATCGGGAGGAAAAAAAGGTTTTGAACCCCCAGGGGGCTAAAGTCCTTTTCCGTCTTCTTGACCAGGTAGGAAACGTTTTGCCGGAGGTGGCTGCCAAAACCGCCGCCCCTGCCAAAGCTGCCGTTTCTGCCAAGAGT
>JADFXB010000212.1 GCA_015233935.1 Magnetococcales bacterium
ACCAAAAGATCCACCCGACGATTTTTCCCTTTGGCCTCCTTGGTAATTCGATCCAACTCCTTGTCCAAAAATTCCGGCGGACGCTGCCAATCGATTTCCTCATAGGCCACGGGAAGAAAAAAAGAGATAAACTCCTTAAAATAAAACCGCATAATCTCTTTCCAGGGGGAATCGTACTCGCTTGTCTGGCACGAACTGTCTTGCTGGGTCATCGCTCCCCCACTTCAGCATGGATCACACAGGGCTGTTGATCGACAGTATAACTCGAAAAACCAGTCATTTCAATCTTCCCAACAAAGAAGACGCAACTGTCTTTCCCAGGATAAACATGGTTCTATTGGGCAGAGAAGAGTTTCAGATTGACAGGGGCCAGGATCAGACTTACCGGGGCAAGGATAGGAGAGGAACAACAACCAGAAGAAAGAATAGGTGGCGGGAAGAAAGGGATTCGCATTCTAGGTATAGCTCATATATTTCAATAAGTTAGTAATAACAGCCTCTTTATTGAGTAACATTGTTTCCTTCCTTGTTAAATCATAGCTTTGACTGTAATAGAATGTTTTTTAAAGAGAAAGTGCCACACACATCCATATTAACCCATTAGATCTGATTCCAGAAGCGCGGTTTGAATTCCTTCTGTAAACATCTCAAATAGGGTTGCATTTCGAACCATCTCTATCTCTGCATTTTGAAACGCAAAAAACCTACCCTGGTCCGAGTCTTTCATTCGAACTTTCTTTTCCCCTGGTTCAGAAACACGCAGGAGAAAAATAATTTAAATTATAATGTTTCGGCTGCTTTGCATGCTCTGTCAATTACATCATCCGACAGATAATAACCTAACTGTCGTAAGTCCAATAATATGGTGCGCAAATTGTTCAATAGACCACGATGCTTGGCTTCCACTAACAGACCAGCTGTTCCCTTGATAGGTAGTCCATACACATGCCGTGCAATCCGTCTACCCCGCTTTTCATCTATAATTGTCAGGCACGGAAGCTTGGCGCGGGCCAAGCTGATCACTGCTGCCTCACCGGGGTCCAGTTCCGCTATCAGCAATGGGTCGGGATCGGGCGCGGAGCAGACATGTTTCCTCCACATCATATCGGAAAGCGAGTTTGCGCCAGATCGTCCAAAACCAGCCACGGTTACTTCCCGATACACTGCATCGGGAATCCAAAATTCGCGGAACAGCACTGGCAACAGGTCAAGCCGTCCTGCCAAGGACAGGGCTAACAGCGGTCCAGCATTAATAACAGCGCGATCAAGCATCATCTGGAAAACTCTTCGTCCATCTCATTCTGGCTCATATCTACCACAGGAACGCCTGCGCGGCTCGCGGCCAGCAAAAATTCAACCCTTCCCATACCTGAAAGTCGTCCCGCCTTGCCTGAGGAGATACGCCCCTGTTCGAAAAGTTTGAGAGCCAAAACAAACTTCACTTCGTCGGAAAAATTTTTTGGAAGTTCGGCAGGAGAAGGCAAACCGTCTATGGGTAGTTCAATCGTCAACGTATTCATTATGCCCCCTCCTTGTCATCCGTAAAACGATCAACGCCGACAGCCTAACCGGTTCCACTACCCTGCGCAGTCTGGACACCGTTTGGGATCAACCCGTTCCCGCCGAACAGGCCCGGTTGACCCAACGGCTGGTGGCCCAGGTGGAAATAGGTGACAACGGCATCAATCTCAAACAGCATATCGAGGGTTTGGCCAGCCTGATCCAGAAACTGCGTCAATCTGTCAACGACCAACCCGCGAAAAGGATATTATGACTGCCATGGTTCAAACTGGCAACCCCCAATACACCCTGAGTGACGATGGCAAGATGCTGACCGTGTTCATCCCGGTACGTTTCGAGAAACGGGGGAAGCGTAGTAAGCTGTTTTTGCGATACTATTTTCAAGCCTGGTTTGATACGGGACTCCCTTGACCACCCAAGCCAAGTCTCGAAAAGGTTAAGTTAAAAAAGCCAACAAAATATGAGGTAAAGTTAACTTAACCTTTTTTGAAAAGGTTAAGTTGAAATGGAGAAACCGGGCCGAGAGAGAATGACAGGGACAAGAATCCACCCGGACAGGGTTAAGTTGAACGCCAAAACGGTCTGACGGAAACACTCTAACTCTTGGAATTATTGGCTATTTTTGGCAGGTCTAGGACGGGTGGGATCGACTTCGGAAAATGGAGACCGGATTGATATTTGTAAATGGCGGGGAGAGAGGGATTTGAACCCTCGGTACCCAGTCAATGGATACAACACCTTAGCAGGGTGCCGCCTTCAGCCGCTCGGCCATCTCCCCGTTGGAGAAGGGACAGATTGTACTAAATCAGGCGGGGGTGTCAAGAGTGGATAAAAAAAAGATCACGTCTTCACCGATTGTTTGGCAAACTGCTGCGCCCCTCGCAACAAAGCCCTGGCCAAAACATCCTGATGAGACTCCTGCCGCAGCAATTTTTCCTCGTCCGGATTGCTCAAAAAGGCCAACTCCACCAAGGTAGAAGGAATGTCCGGGGCCTTCAAGACCATAAAACCCGCCTGCTGCACCGCGTTAAACTTTAAACCAGTCACCCCCTTCAAGGAGGTCAATAAATTTTTACCCAAGTTCAACCCCCGGTTGATGGCATCCCGCTGGGAAAGATCCATCAAAATACCCGCCACCTCCCGGTCAGATACCGCGCTCAAATCCACCCCACCAATCAAGTCGGCACTGTTCTCCCGCTCCACCAACTGACGCACCGCCCGATCCGGTGGCGGCTTGCCCTTCTCCGACAAACAATAGACCGACGCCCCCCGCGCCGTGCGAACCGTGAAAGCGTCCGCATGAATGCTGATAAAAAAATCCGCCTCATGATTGCGGGCAATGGCTACCCGCTTACCCAAGGGAATATAATAATCCCCGGTACGGGTCAAATGAGCACGCATACCTGGAACACCATTGATATAACGCTCCAACTTGCGGGCAACCGCCAACACCACATTCTTTTCGTAGGTGCCACCCGCACCCACCGCCCCCGGATCCTCCCCACCGTGTCCAGGATCCAAAACCACCACCACCTCCCGCCCACTGCTGCGCTTGCTTGGCGGGGCCTCCTGGGTGGTGGCCTCCTTTAAATAAAGGTCCAACACCAAACGCGCCTTTTGATCCTTGGTAGCCTGCAAAACAAAGGTGCGGGGACGTACCTCCCCACGCAATTCAAACACCGTGCGAATCACCCCCGCTTCCGGTGCCCCCAGTCGCACATGGCTTACCACCGGATCCGACAATTGCAAACGATCCGAGGTGGCCAATTTGGCATCAAAAATATCCAACACCAACCGTTCCGGATCCTTCAAACGAAATAAATTATGGCGCACCACCCGATCCATGGCAAAAACGACGCGGGTATGGTCGGGCGCGGTCCACAAACGTACATCACTGACCTGAGCATAAGGTGGGGCAGCCCACAACAGTGGGGCCGGTACAACCAGACCACCACCGCCAATCAGCATCGCTTTCAACAATTCACGTCGATCCATCTGAATACCGCTCCCTTTGCCTTGAGGCATACCCTCTTGCCCTTTGGCATGTTATTCTGTATTTCAATTCCCAGCCGTGCAAGAATGACAGTGTACCACCCCAGACTCAACCTTAGAAGGATATGCAAGCACATGGCCACCGAAGACCCCTCCGAAATTCGCAAATTTGAGGAAATGGCCCATGAATGGTGGGAGCCGGAGGGTAAATTCAAGCCCCTCCACCAGATCAATCCCCTGCGACTTGGCTATATCCGTCAACACCTGACCGGGTCACCCCGTGGCGATATGTCCAACTTGCGTCTCCTGGATATCGGCTGCGGTGGCGGTATCCTTTCCGAAGCCCTCTCCCAGGCCAAAGCAGAAGTGGTGGGCATCGACCGCTCCGAACGCATCATCGGCATTGCCAAAGCCCACCAACGGGAGAGCCATTCCAACGTGGACTACCGGGTGCAATCGGTGGAAGAACTCAGTCAACAGGAACCCGCCTCCTTTGACGGGGTCATGGCCATGGAAGTCCTGGAACATGTCCCCGACCCGGAACTTTTCCTAAACCATTGCGCCCAACTGCTGAAACCGGGCGCACCCCTGTTTTTTGCCACCCTCAACCGCACCCTGCGCTCCTACCTGCTGGCCATCATCGGGGCTGAATATGTGCTGCAATGGCTGCCCAAAGGCACCCACCAACACGAAAAATTCATCCGCCCCTCCGAAATTAAACGCTATCTGGACCGGGCCAACGTCACCATGGTGGACCTTTGCGGCATGAGCTACCACCCCCTGAAACGGGAGTGGTCCCTGGGGAAGGATACCTCTGTCAACTTTCTGGGCTACGGCACCCGCCTTCCCCTGTAATCCGCGCTAACGCCCGGCAGCAGGCGATAAGGCAAGCCGCCGCACCACCTCCCCCTGGCTGTCCAACAGGATCAACTCCTGACCAGCCTGGGGAGAGTTGACCAACATGGCTACCCCCTCACCCATGGGAGCCATGGATTCCACCCGCCCCTGGGGGGCCAGGGTTATTTGCCCCACAGGCATGGGCTTTTCACTCTTTTTCGGTGTGGCAAAACCCTTTTCCTGCACCCGCATGATCAACAAGGTGGTTCCCACCACCAACAATACCCCCATGAAGATCACGGCGGCCTTTAACACTTTCATTCCGGGAGTATCCATTCTTCCTCTTACCTGGCAGGGGTTTTGATCAAACGGTATGGACGACACCCTCAAGGATATCCTGATTCCCCCCAACCTGGAAGGCGAACGGTTGGATAAAGCCTTGGCAACCCTGGATGGTGCATTAAGCCGCTCCACCCTGCAACGATTGATTCGCCAAGGCCATATCACCTTGAACCAGCAACCAGTGGTGGACATCAGCTTGAAGGTGAAAGCCGGTTCCCTTTTTCAAATCGGCATTCCCGCCCCCCAACCCGCCACCGCCCTGCCTGAAGAGATTCCCCTGCACATTGTCCACGAAGATGCCCATGTGGTGGTGATCAACAAACCCCCCGGCCTGGCCGTCCATCCAGGGGCCGGTCTGCCATCGGGTACCCTGGTCAACGCCCTCCTCCACCATTGCGATGCACTCTCCCAACTCCCCTCCCTAACCGGCATCGGCGGCATCATCCGCCCTGGGGTGGTCCATCGCCTGGACAAGGACACCAGCGGTCTCCTGGTGGTGGCCAAAAATGATCACGCCCACCTTCACCTGGCCGCCCAATTCAAAGAACACTCGGTCACCCGTCGCTATCTGGCCATTCTGGTGGGCATCCCCAAACACTCC
>JADFXB010000213.1 GCA_015233935.1 Magnetococcales bacterium
CGCCACGGGGCAACAAAAAGGGACGTTGGCGGGAGATGCAGTGTTCCGAGTTGGTCACCGTACCATCTTTTTCTCCCCAAGGTTGCGCTGGCAACAAAATATGGGCCATGGCCGTGGTATCGGTATTTTTCACCGCCTCACTCACCACCACCAAAGGACAACGGGACAGGGCACGGCGGGCCAAACCCACATCCGGCAGGCTCACCAACGGATTGGTGCCCATGATCCAGACCGCCTTGATCTTGCCCTGCTCCATGGCCTGAAACATTTCCACCGCTTGTAAACCCGGCTTGTCCGGCAGAACATCCGACTGCCAAAAACGGGCAAGCATCTCCCCATGACCAGGAGTGGCAAAATCCAGGTGACAAGCCAGTTGATTGGCAAGGGCACCCACCTCCCGTCCCCCCATGGCGTTGGGTTGACCGGTAATGGAAAAAGGCCCCATGCCCGGCTGGCCAAGCCGTCCACTGGCCAGGTGGACGTTAAGAATGGCGTTTACCTGGTCGCTGCCCTGCACCGATTGGTTGATCCCCTGGGAAAAAAGGGTGACCGTGCGGCGGTGGGCCATGAACAGTTGATAAAATTCCTCCACCGCCTCTGCCGTCAGACCGGTCAACCTGGCAACCGTGGCCGCATCCGGGGCGTAGCTGTCCGCCACTTCCTGGGCATGGCCCTCCATCATCACCTGTTGACGTAAAAAGACCCCATCCGTGCCCCCCTGTTTGAACAAACGGGAGAGCAAGCCCAGCCACAGGGTGAGATCGGTTCCCCCCTGAATGGGCAGGTGGAGATCCGCTTCCATGGCGGTGGCGGTACGGCGGGGATCCACCACCACCAGCCGCTTGCGGGGATCGGCCCGGCGGGCGGCCAGCAGTCGCTGAAAGAGAATGGGGTGACACCAGGCGGTGTTGCTGCCCACAATGACCACCAAATCCGCCAACTCCACATCCTGATAGGAGCAAGGAACCAGATCCGCCCCAAAGGCCCGCTTGTGACCAACCACTGCCGAGGCCATGCACAGCCGGGAGTTGCTGTCAATGTTGGCGGATCCCATGAACCCCTTGAGCAGTTTGTTGGCCACATAATAATCTTCGGTCAACAGTTGACCGGAGACATAAAAGGCCACCGCCTCCGGTCCATGTTTTGCCAACACCTGGCGGAAACCGTCCGCCACCTGTCGCAACGCATCCGACCAGCTTGTGGGACGCCCCTGCACCATGGGCTGAAGCAGGCGACCATCCATGGCCAGGGTCTCCCCCAGGGCCATGCCCTTGCCACACAAGCGACCATAATTGGCAGGATGGCTGGGATCCCCCCGAATGCCGCTGATGCCCTCCTGGCCATCCGGGGTCACCAGCAGGCCACAGCCGGTGCCACAATAGGGGCAGGTGGTGGCTACCGGGGCACGGCTATGCATGGTCTGTGGGGAGGCCCAACATCAGCCTCTCCCCCTCCACTTTCAGTGGAAACACCCGTGCACACCCCTGATCGGCCCCGGTGGCAGAGCCACTGGCCAAATCCAAAGTCCAGTTATGCAAGGGGCAGGTCACCTTCTCCCCATGGACAATGCCCACCGACAGGGGGCCTTGCCGGTGGGGGCACTTGTCTGCCAGGGCATACACCCGGTTACTGACCGTGCGAAAAATGGCCACGTCCCCAAATTGGGAACTCTTTACCAAACGCGCCCCCTGCACGGGAATTTCTTGTACGGAACCGATATCATGCCAGGTGGTCATGCCACTTTCTCCTGCCGATGGTCAAGAATGGCCAAGGGGACAAAATCCGATTTGCCACACATACCCTGGGCGCGCAGTTGCCAGGGATCCTGTAAATCTTCCTGTCCCTTCTGGAAGGCCTGGCTCAAAAGGGTGCGTTGTTCAGCTTGCGCTAACTGTTGTTGGATCCACTGGATCCCCATCCGCTCCACCCAGGGGGCGGTGCGTTCCAGATAGCGTGCCTCTCGTCGATACAGTTGCAAAAAGGCAGCGGCATACTCCAATACCTCCTCCTGGCTCTCCACCCGGCAGAGAAAGTCGGTGGCCCGCACCTTGATGCCCCCATTGCCCCCCACATGCAGCTCCCAACCCGACTCCACCGCCACCACGCCAAAATCCTTGATGGTGGCCTCGGCACAGTTGCGGGGACAGCCGGAGACCGCCATCTTGTACTTATGGGGGGTCCAGCAGTTCCATAACATTTTCTCCAGTTCCACCCCCATGCCTTCCGAATCCTGCACCCCGAAGCGGCACCAGCGGCTACCCACACAGGTTTTTACCGTGCGCAACGCCTTGCCGTAAGCGTGACCGGAAACCATGCCGTGGACCCCCAGGGCATGCCACACCGCCGTTAGATCCTCCCTCTTCACCCCCAACAGGGTGATACGCTGGCCACCGGTAAACTTGATTTCGGGAATTTTAAATTGATCCGCCACCTGGGCGATGGCCCGCAACTGGTCCGGGGTGGTGGTCCCTCCCCACAGACGGGGCACCACCGAATAGGTGCCATCCTTTTGAATGTTGGCGTGGAAGCGTTCATTGACAAAACGGTCGCTGCCCCGCTCCCGGCTCTCCCTTGGCCAGAATACCTGAAGGTAATAGTTGATGGCCTGGCGACAGGCAGGGCAGCCATCCACCGTCTGCCAACACAACTTGGACATGGCAGCGGCCACATCGGTTAAAGGCTCCTCCCGAATCGCCTCCCGCACCTGGTCGCTGGTCAAGGTGGTGCAGGGACATAAAGGTTTCACCTTGTTGGCCACATAATCCCCCCCCAGGGTGGCAGCCAGAATTTTTTCCACCAAGCCGGTACAAGAGCCGCAAGAGGCAGAGGCCTTGGTGTGGGTACGTACCTCTTCAAGGGTGGTCAGCTCCTTTTCCAGAATGGTCTTTTGAATGGTCCCCTTGCAGACCCCGTTACAGCCACACACCTGGTGGTCATCGGGCAGGTTGCTCACCTCGTTGGGACCATGGCCCGCATCTCCCAGATGGTGACGGCCAAACAACAGATGATCCCGCATGGGGGCAATATCGGTCTGCCCTTGCAACAATTCCAGATACCATGGCCCATCCAGGGTATCCCCCAGCAAGACCGCCCCTTGTACCCGATTGTTTTTGATCACCAGTTTTTTGTAGACCCGGCGGCTGGCGTCCAGGAGGGTGATGGCTTCGCTCTCCCATCCCCCAGAAAATCACCGGCAGAGAAGAGATCGATGCCCGTTACCTTCAAGCGGGTGGAGGTGGCGGAACCGGTGTAACTTCCCGCATCGGCCAACCCGGCCAAACGCCTTGCAATCACCTTGCCCTGTTCATAGAGGGGGGCCACCAGGCCATAGGTGACCTCCCGATGTTGGACACACTCTCCCACCGCCAGAATGGCAGGGTCCGAAGTTTCCAGATGGTCGTTGACCACCACCCCCCGTCCACACTGCAAACCGGCAGTGCGGGCCAGATCCACATTGGGACGCACCCCCACTGCCATCACCACCAGAGTGGTTGGCAGTACGGTGCCATCCTTGAAGCGAATGGCGGTAACCTTCTCCTCCCCCAGGATGGCCTCGGTCTGGGCGGGCATGTAAAAGGCGACGCCACGGGCCAGCAACTCCTCTTTCAAAAGATCGGCAGCCACCCGGTCCAATTGCCTCTCCATCAACAGGTCCAACAGGTGGACCACGGTTACCTGCATCCCCTGTTTGAGAAGACCCATGGCCGCTTCCAGTCCCAAAAGCCCGCCACCGATCACCACCGCATGGCCCCCCGCCTTGGTGGCCTCCAGCATGGTCTGCACATCTTTCATATCCCGAAAGGTCACCACACCGGGCAATTTATGACCAGGAACCGGCAGGACGATGGCGTGGGAGCCGGTGGCCAGCAGCAGGGTATCATAGGGATGAACCTCCCCATGGGCGTCGGTGACTGTGCGGTTAACCCGGTCGATGGCGGTAGCCGCTACCCCGGCCTTCAAGGTGATCCCATGCTTTTGATACCAGCCATGATCATGGGTGATGATGGCAGACTGCTCCCGTTCGCCAGATAGCAGTAGAGAAAGCAGGATACGGTTATAACCACCATGAGGTTCCTCCCCCAGTATGGTGATTTGGAACCCGTCTGCCTTGAGGGCCAATAGCTCCTCCACTGTGCGAAGGGCTGCCATACCATTGCCTACCACCACCAACCGCTTACCTTGCGGATCAGCCATGGAACCAATCTCCTGAAGAAAGACCAAAAAAAACGCCCGACAGACACCAGCGGTTCCACTGGCGTATGCGGGCGGCGTTACCCTTGGCCCAGCATTGGGCATTTGCAGGAGGACCATGCATGGGTTATGCCAAGCAAAAATACTGCAAAACCAACAATTGAATTGGGTATATGATTAAATCATGTGCATTAATTGTCATTTTTCATCAGGGAGGTGCTTTTTTTCTGAACAATTGTTGCAAACATCACACTCTGGAGGGGCAATAATCGCTAAATAACCTCTGGCACGAATCTTGATCTGATATGAGTTCAAGAAGCCAACGCTGGCCTCTTGCTGATGCAACATCCTGTTTGGGTTAAACTGGCAACGCCGCCTTCTCCTCCAGCCTTTTGGGCCACAGGGGAGGGCGGCATTTTTTTGTGATGGATCACAAGGAGATGACCATGAAGGAAAGTCGGGGCAAAGTCTCAAGACGTAGTGTGTTGAACGGCCTGGGGATGGCCGCCTTGTGGTCCATGGGATGGCTGCCACTGCCTGCCAAAGGGGCACAGCCTGGCAAACTGGAAAAAGATCAGCTCAAACTTGGATTTATCAAACTCACCGACATGGCCCCCTTGGCCATTGCCCTGGAAAAGGGATTTTTCGAGGATGAAGGCTTGTTTGTCTCCCTCGAACCGCAAGCCAACTGGAAGGTTCTGCTGGATCGGGTGATCTCCGGTGAATTGGATGGTGCCCATATGCTGGCAGGTCAACCCCTGGGGGCCTCCATCGGTTTTGGCACCCAGGCGGATGTGATCACCGCCTTTTCCATGGATTTGAACGGCAACGGGATCACCGTCTCCAACGATGTATGGCAACAAATGAAGGCCACCCTGCCCATGCAGGCCGATGGCAAGCCGGTGCATCCCATCAAGGCCGACGCCCTCAAGCCGGTGGTGGAAAAAATGCGGACGGCGGGCAAGACCTTCAATATGGGCATGGTCTTTCCGGTCTCCACCCACAACTATGAGTTGCGCTATTGGCTGGCAGCGGGTGGCATCCACCCTGGTTTTTACTCCTCTTCCGACATCTCCGGTCAAATCATGGCCGATGTGCT
>JADFXB010000214.1 GCA_015233935.1 Magnetococcales bacterium
GTAAGATGAACGTTGGTAGCCATGGCATCCTCATATGTCAAAGTTTGACATATTGTAATCCATCCTGTTTGCTTTCTCAAAATAATTTTTCAGGAAGGCTCCACCAACCGATACAGCAAACGAATTTCCTCCGCCCACAAGGTTTCATCCACGGTTTCCAATACCAGGGGAATGTCATCCAGGCGGGGATCGTTCATGATCAAGCGGAAGGGTTCCCATCCCAGTTTGCCTTTGCCCAAACTTTCATGACGGTCCAACCGGCTGCCCAAGTCGGGTTTGGAATCGTTCAGGTGCATGCCCCGTAAATAGCCCAGGCCGATGGTTTCATCAAACAGGGTCATGGTCCGTTGATAATCGGCTTCTTTGCGTAAATCATAGCCCGCCACAAAGGTGTGGCAGGTGTCCAGGCAGACACCCACCCGGCTTTTATCCTCCACCCCCTGAATGATCTGAGCGATTTCCTCAAAACGATGGCCCAGGGAGGAACCTTGACCAGCGGTATTTTCAATAACCGCTGTCACTCCCGCCACCTGCTCCAAAGCACGATTGAGACACTCGGCCACCCGAGTTATTCCCGCCTCTCGGTCTCCATCCAAGGGGCTGCCAGGATGAAAATTCAGCAACACCAATCCCAATTGACGACAGCGATCCATCTCATCCACAAAGGCGCGAAAGGATTTCTGCCGGTTTTCTTCTTCCGGGTGGGCCAGATTGATCAAATAACTGTCATGGGGTAACACATGGCGAGGGGCATAACCACAATGGGCCAGGTTGTCATGGAAGGCCACCACCTCCTTTTCAGGATAAGGCGGGGCATTCCACTGTCGCTGATTGCGGGTAAACAGAGCAAAGGCGGTTGCTGCCAGCTTGTGGGCATTCAAGGGAGCCTGGGAGACACCCCCAGAAATGCTTACATGGGCACCTACCCGTTTCAATACCGCCCCCTAACTGCGCATAAACAGAGAGATGAGAAACAACAAGGTAAAGATCAACACCGACAGGACCAGCCCGGTACTGGTATCGGTACGCATGCCATCCATGCGTTTTTCGATAAAAGTTAAATTGCGACTGTACTTGGTGATGGTTTCATTGGCAGAATGCAGAGCACTGCGTAAGTTTTCAAATTTTTCATTATTGGCCTGATCGGTTTCCCGCATACGCTGCAACATGGCAATCAGGTTTTCCCGCAACTCCTGGACCTCTTTTCGCACATTGGCGATTTCATCCGCCTCTTGTGAATCAATGGCCATTCTTTATCTCCACTCCAGCAAACCAACCCCATACCCATGAGAAACATAGAGCATTTACCAGATCAAATTCAAGCGCGTTATCTATGCTGCCTAAGCGGCACGCTCATTGGACCAAGGGGAAGAAGCGAACGCTGATTGACTGCACGTCTTAAGTTGTTCTCTTCCCTCACCAACAATAAAGAAATAATCTTCCTGGTATTAACCGCCTGACCAACCACCGACAAGGCGCGATCCGCCTCCTGCTGGCTGGCCACTACCCCCATAATAAAAACATGATTCTGCATGGTCTTGAACGCAAATCGACCATATACCAATTCAGGATCCTGGAATATGGCTGCTTTCACACGAGCAGTGACCATCATATCCTGGGACACACCTTCAAAGGTTTCCCCTTTTTTATCCAACAGGTAAACTTCTACAGAGCGCACCCCCTCCATAGCGCGAACCATCGCTTCTGCATTCACTTCATCTTCTGGTCGCGTTTTTTCCCCAATCAAAAAGACGTGCCCTTCAAAGACATAAGCCCAGATCACCAATTGTCCCAAGGTGGCATGATTTTGCAGGTTGGTAAATATTTTGGCGGCCAATACTTCATCCGTTACCTGATAATCCACCCGCCGCTGATCCCCCACCACCTTGACAGTCGTTTGTCCCACCAGGGAAATCCCGAGTGGAATACACCCACTCACGGCAATATGGACCAAGAGACAAATCAGAGACAAACCCCTATGCATCCTCATGCCCCCCAGTGGTTGCCAGTTTCATGACTGCTGACAGAGTTTCCCCTATTCTGACCATATGTTGATCCTGCAAACCAGGATGTACTGGAAACACCAAACTACTCTTCCCCACCTGCCGCGCCACCGGCCAGGGAACCGCTGGTTGCCAGCCCCGGTCTTGAAAAACCTTGTCCAAATAGATTTCTGCATCACTTCCCAACTGACAAGGGACTCCACACTCCTCCACGGTCTGCCATATGCGATTCCGATCCCAACCTTTCGCCAACATTTCCGGGCGTACATGGACATAATATTTATAATAGGCATGACCAAACTCCTGCGATGGTAAGGTCAGACGCAGGCCTGGCACATGGGCCAACAAGCTGTTCAACTTGCTGGCGTTTCTCTTCCGCTCCTGCAACCATCCCGGCAGCTTAGCCATCTGCTGCAAACCGATGGCCGCCTGCATCTGGGTCAGACGCCAGTTGGTGCCGATGCGTTCATACAGGTTGCGCCTCTGTGACAACTCCTGCCGCCCCACCGTCACCAAATAACTGCGACCGTGATCTTTATAGGACCAGGCCCGTTGCCAAATATCCGGGCGAGAAGTCACCAACATACCCCCTTCCCCACCGGTTGTGATAATTTTATCGGTGCAAAAGGAAAAGGCTGCAACATCCCCCAAACTACCCACCGGCCTGCCCTTGTAGGTTGCCCCATGGGACTGGGCGCAATCTTCAATGACGGCAAGATGATGGTCACGAGCAAAAGAGAGGATGGGGTCCATATCACAAGGCCAACCCGCCAGATGCACCACCAGAATAGCCTTGGTGCGGGAGGTGAGCAAACCTGGCAGACAACGGGGATCCAAATTTTGGCTGTCTGCCTCCACCTCGGCAAATACCGGTCTGGCCCCCCGCACTGCCACACAAGAGGCGGAAGCAATAAAACTGCGACTGGGGACGATCACCTCATCCCCCGCCCCAATTTCCAAGGCATAGAGGGCCAGTTCCAACGCAACTGTACCATTGGCCACCGCTACCGCATAATCGGTATGGCAAAGATTGGCAAACCCCTGCTCAAAAGGGGTCAACCCCGGTGACGACATAAAATGAAGTAAATAATTGACCTTACCGCTTTTCAACACCTCACTGACTGCCTCAATCTCATCCTCACCATAAACAGGCCAGGGAGGAAAAGTCAGGCGATCAGGATCATCGGTGTTATTGAGCATAGTATTTCTTTTTTTCAATCATTTCCAACCAAGGGAGAAACCACCTCCCCTGGTTGGAAATAACGGTTACCATCAACGGCGATGCGCCTCTTTCTGGCGATCCCCATGGGCCTTGATCACTTCAGTCAAGGTATCCATGGCATCATTCACTGCACCCACCACAGTGGCGGAATCCTTGGTAGCGGTCAAGGAGGTCCCGGACATGTTGACCACCACAGTGGCTTCAGCCCGTTGTTCGTTTTTGTGGGCGTGCTTTTCCACGGTCAAACGGGCATAGGTAAGGGGTCCAAACTTGCTGTCCAGGCTGTCAAAGCGTTTTTGCACCTTCTCCCGCAATTCAGCTCCCAAATCTACGTTCCGTCCTTCCAATTTGACATCCATGGCATTCTCCTTGTAGAAGAGTGGCCGGCTGACCATTCCTGACCACCGGGTCAATGGGTGCAATCAACGTAAGAATCACCTTGATGATTCTGTTATAGCACCTTTTTCAGATCAAATTCCAGAATCCCCTGGGCACCAGCCGCCAGCAGGCTGGGGATTAAATCCCGCACTTTGTGTCGATCCACCACACTTTCCACCGCCAGCCAGTCGCTTTTGTAAAGATTGCTCACCGTGGGGGCGCGCAGGCTGGGCAACAACTGGATCACACTTTCCAGATCGGTTGCGGAGACGTTCATCTTAAGTCCCACTTTATGTCGGGCCGCCAGAGCACCTTGCAACAAGGTGGCTATCTGGCCAATCTTGGCCTTTTTCCAGGGGTCTTCCAAGGCCTGGGGATTGGCGATGAACTGGGTGTGGGTGTAGAGCAAATCACAAACAATGCGCAAGCCATGGGCGCGGATGGTGGAACCGGTTTCGGTAATTTCCACGGCGGCATCGGCCAGCCCTTCCACCACCTTGGCCTCGGTGGCCCCCCAGGAAAAGTCTACCTGGGCATCCACCCCATTGTTTTGCAAGTAACGTCTGGTAAAGGAGACCAATTCGGTGGCCACCCGCTTGCCCCCCAAATCTTTCACCGACTGAATAGGCGAATCCTGCCGCACCACCAACACCCAACGACAGGGCTGATCGGAGGCTTTGGAATAGACCAGATCGCACACGGTGGAGACCTGGGCTTCGGTCTCTTGAATCCAGTCAAGACCGGTGAGTCCTGCATCCAGGGTGCCGTTGGATACGTAAGTGCCCATCTCCTGGGAGCGTACCAGGGAGCAGGTGATCTCCGGGTCATCGATGGCAGGAAAATAGTTGCGGGAGTTCAAGGAAATTTTCCAACCCGCCTGAGCGAACAGCTCGATGGAGGCTGCTTCCAGGCTCCCTTTGGGAATACCAAGTCTTAATTGGGGCATAGCCCTTACTCCTGTTGTCAACGATACAAGGTTACAAGTTCAAGAATGTCCTTGAAGTGGGCCACCTGATAATCGGCCTGCAATTGGTCAACCCCCAATCCCCGATGATAGCCATAGGGGACAACAATGACCGGGCAGCCAGCGGCACGGGCGGCTTGTACATCGGTTTCCGAATCCCCCACCATCACCCCACTGTTGGCCTTCAGAGTGGCAAAGGCGTGGTGCAGGGGGGCAGCATCGGGTTTGCGCTGGGGAAGGGTATCCCCTCCCACCACCACCTGAAAATATTGGTCCAGCCCCAATCCTGCCAATAGGGGATGGGTCAAATGTTCCGGTTTGTTGGTCACCACCCCCAGACGAAATTTTCGTCTGCTCAACTCCTGCAAAGTTTCCACCACCCCATCAAAGGGACGGGTGAAATCGGTCAAATGGTGGCGGTAGTAGTCCAGAAACAACCCAACAGCCGCCTCGAACCGTTCATCCTTCCCTGGTTCAGGGGCCAGGGCCTCCTCCCCCCAAAAACCCCTTGCAATTAATTGCCGCGCCCCATGGCCGATGAGGTGACGCACCTGGTCCAGGGTAAGAATGGGAAAGCTATAGGTTTCCAGCACATGGTTAAGGCTGCGGTACAAATCCTGGGCCGAGTCCACCAGGGTGCCGTCCAGGTCAAACAACAGGGCCTGACAGGAGA
>JADFXB010000215.1 GCA_015233935.1 Magnetococcales bacterium
CCACCGTGCAGGTGATTCCCCATATCACCGATGCCATCAAAGAGGCCATCCTGGGCGTTGCCACCAATTTTCATCTGGCCATCATCGAAATCGGTGGCACGGTGGGCGATATTGAATCTTTGCCCTTTTTGGAAGCCATCCGGCAAATGCGCAACGATTTGGGGCGGGAAAATACCCTCTTCATCCACCTCACCCTGGTGCCTTACATCTCCACCGCCGGTGAGCTGAAGACCAAACCCACCCAACACTCAGTAAAAGAGTTGCGAGCCATCGGTATCCAACCCGATGTCCTTATCTGTCGCAGCGACCGGGAAATTCCCCAAAACGAAAAGAAAAAAATCGGCCTCTTCTGCAACGTGGAAACCGATGCCGTTATCTCCTGTGTGGACCAGGAGACCATCTACCGGGTTCCCTTCGCCCTCTATCGGGAAGGTCTGGGGCGCAAAGTGCTGAAACTGCTCAGCCTGCCCACCACCGAACCCTCCCTGGAAGATTGGGAAATGGTGTTGGAAAAGGTGGTTAATCCCACCCACCGGGTGACCATCGGCATCGTCGGCAAATATATTGAACTGCGGGATGCCTACAAAAGCATTGCCGAAGCCCTCTCCCACGGTGGTATCGCCAACGATGCCCGGGTCAATCTACGCTGGGTGGATGCGGAATCCCTGCAACACCAGGATACCGAAGCCTCCTTGCGAGGGGTGGATGGTATCCTGGTGCCGGGTGGCTTTGGTGAGCGGGGGGTGGCAGGTAAAATTCAGGCCATTCGTTTTGCAAGAGAGATGGGCATTCCCTACTTTGGTATTTGCTTAGGGATGCAAATGGCCGTGGTGGAATTCTCCCGCCATGTGGTGGGGCTTGCCGATGCCAACTCCACTGAATTTAACGAACATACCCCCCACCCGGTGATCGCCCTGTTGACCGAATGGGTGGATGGGGAAAAAATGCAAAAACGGGATCGCTCCTCCGACAAGGGGGGAACCATGCGGTTGGGGGCCTACCCTTGCCATCTGGTTCCCGGCACCCGTGCCGCCCAGGTCTATGGCACCGGTGTCATCTCGGAACGCCATCGCCACCGTTATGAGTTTAACATTCATTATCGGCAGCGACTGGAAGAGGCGGGTATGACCTTCTCCGGCACCAGCCCCGACGGGCAATTGATCGAAATGATCGAGTTGAAGGAGCACCCCTTCTTCGTTGCCTGTCAGTTTCACCCCGAATTTAAATCCCGTCCCCGCCAGCCCCATCCCCTGTTCAAGGCTTTTGTGGCAGCGGCCTTGGCCCATCGGGATGGCGTGGCTTAAGCCATGGTGGACAATCATTCCATCTCTGTGGGTTCCCTCCGCTTTGGCAATGCCCTGCCATTGGTGATCATCGCCGGTCCCTGTGTCATTGAGGGGGAGGCGTTTGCCCTGCAAACCGCCGATTTCCTCGCCCGTCTGGCCCAAAAATTGGGCATCGGACTGGTCTATAAATCCAGCTTTGACAAAGCCAATCGCACTTCATTAAGTGGTTATCGCGGTCCTGGTATGCAAGAGGGGCTGGCTATTTTAGAAAAGGTGAAGGCCACCACCGGTCTGCCCATTATCACCGATGTGCACACCCCAGAGCAGGTCCAACCGGTCTCCCAAGTGGCGGACATGTTGCAAACCCCCGCCTTTCTCTGTCGGCAGACCGATTTTATCCAGACGGTGGCTGCTGCGGGCAAGCCGGTCAACATTAAAAAGGGTCAGTTTCTTGCCCCCGCCGATATGGCCAAGGTGGCGGAAAAGGCTGCGGCCACCGGCAATCGGGATATCCTTCTGTGTGAGCGTGGTTTTTCCTTTGGTTATAATAATTTAGTCGTGGATATGCGAGGGTTGGCGATTATGGCCGCCACCGGTTATCCGGTGGTCTTCGATGCCACCCATTCGGTGCAGGCCCCTGGTGGTTTAGGGCATGCCTCCGGTGGCGAGGCCCGATTTGCCCCCTTGTTGGCCCGTTCTGCTGTGGCAGCCGGAGTGGCAGCCGTCTTCATTGAAACCCATCCCGACCCGATCAGGGCACCCTGCGACGGTCCCAACATGATTCCCTTTCATCAATTGGAAGCCCTGCTCACCACCCTGCAACGGGTGGATGCCATCGTCAAACAGGAGCAGGATAGCCTTTCTATAACCTCCCGGTGATTTCAGCATGACCAAACAGACCCCCCTCTATGACAAACATGTACAGCTTGGTGCCCGCTTAACCGACTTTTCCGGTTGGGAGATGCCCCTTCATTATGGTTCGCAAATCCGTGAACACCATGCCGTGCGGCAAAAATGCGGCCTGTTCGATGTCTCCCATATGGGGGTGGTGGATGTGGTGGGGGCAGGTGCCCTGGAATTTTTGCGTTTGCTCCTGGCCAATGATGCCGGTCGTCTGACCCGCTTGGGCATGTGTCAATACAGCCTGCTGCTCAACCCCAATGGCGGAATCGTGGATGACTTGATCGTCTCTCGTCTGGCCGAACACGCCTTTCGTCTGGTGGTCAACGCCGGTACGCGGGAAAAAGATTTGCAGTGGATCCAGGAGCAGGCGGCGGGTCATGCCGTGGAAATCCATGAAAGAAGCCAGTTGGCCATGGTGGCGGTACAAGGACCGGAATCTCCAGCCATCCTCAGCCAGGCCATGTCTGACTGGGGAGCCTCTTCTCGCATCGTGCAATTGACCCCTTTTGGTGCCCTCCATCATGGGGATATCTTCATCAGTCGCACCGGTTATACCGGGGAAATGGGTTTTGAAGTAATCCTGCCGGCTACTGAAGTGGTCTCCCTTTGGGAGAGATTAATGGAAGCTGGTGCCGCTCCCGCTGGATTGGGGGCACGGGATACCTTACGTCTGGAGGCCGGACTTAACCTTTATGGGGCCGACATGAACGAAGAGACCACCCCCTTTGAATGTGGACTTGCCTGGACCCTGGCCTGGGAACCGGCAGATCGTCTTTTTGTGGGGAGGGAAATTTTGGAACCCCTGCGGGAGGGAACACCAAGCCGTCATCGTTTGGGATTGGTTTTGAAGGAAAAAGGTGTGTTGCGCAACCATCAGACGGTGGTGCACAAAGACAAGGTGGTGGGAGAGATCACCTCTGGTAGTTATTCCCCCACCCTGGAAAACGGCATAGCCATTGCCAGGCTGGATCAGCGCATTAAACCCGGAGACTTGTGCCAGGTGGAAATGCGTGGTCGCAATCAGACTGCCCTGGTGGTGAAACTCCCCTTTGTGCGTCTGGGACGTTCTACCCTGTCAACCACTAACGGATAATCTCTCATGGCCTATATCCCCCACACCCTGGAAGAGACCAGGCTCATGCTGCAACAGATTGGGATTGCCTCTCTGGATGAACTTTACAAGGAGGTTCCCGACTCCCTGCCAGAGGCCACCCTGGATAGCCTGCCCCCAGCCATGACCGAATGGCAGTTAAGCCGTCTCATGTCGCAACGGGCAGCCTCGGATGGGGGACTGCTCAATTTTATCGGGGCCGGGGCTTACGAACACCATATTCCGGCCCCCGTGTGGGAAATTGCGGGCAGGGGTGAGTTTTATACCGCCTACACTCCCTATCAGGCAGAAGCCAGCCAGGGAACCCTGCAAACCCTTTATGAATTTCAAACCATGCTGGCCGGTTTGATGGCCATGTCGGCAGCCAATGCCTCCCTCTATGATGGGGCCAGTGCCCTGGCGGAGGCCATTCGCATGGCCTTGCGGGCCAATTCTTCCGGCAACCGGCGGGTATTATTGCCTGCCACGGTCTCTCCCCATTACAGGAAGGTGGTACAGGCCCTGGTGCCGGAGGCGGAATTGATTCAGGTGCCCTATTGCACCCAAGGGGGCCACATTCCCCCGGAATCCTTGGCCCAATATCAACAGGTTGCCGCGCTGGTCATTCCCCAACCCAACTTTTTCGGCATTCTGGAAGAGGTGCATACCTTGACCCAATGGGTGCAGGGTCAGGGTGGAGTTGCCATTGGCCTGGTGAACCCGGTAGCCATGGGCCTTTTGGCTCCTCCCGGTCAATGGGGGGACAAGGGGTGTGACATTGCCTGTGGCGAAGGGCAACCGTTGGGCATTCCCCTCTCTTCCGGCGGTCCCTATTTTGGTTTTATCTGTTGCCGGAATGAACTATTGCGGCAAATGCCGGGCCGCATCGTGGGACGCACCAAGGAAAGCGGTCCTGCCGGGCGTACCGGTTTTGTTCTCACCCTGCAAGCAAGGGAACAACATATCCGTCGTGCCAAGGCCACCTCCAATATTTGCACCAATCAGGGTTTGATGGCCATTGCGGCGGCCATTCATATGGCCATCCTTGGCCCTGTCGGCATCAAGGCGGTTGCCACGGCCTGTCATCAGCAAACCCGCACCCTGCTTCACGCTATTCAGAAGGCTACTGGTCTGTCCCCTTGCTTCAACCGGCCCTATTTTCATGAGACCCTCTTCTGTTTGCCCCGTCCGGTGGCTCCCCTGTTGGAGGAACTCTCCCACCAGGGGATTGCTGGCGGCTTTGCAGTGGAAAAGGAGTATCCCGAATTGCAGGGCGGCTTGTTGATCTGTGCCACGGAAACCCGCAGTGATGAAGATTTGCATCTTTACGCCAACGCCCTGGCCAAGGCTTTGCAGCAGGAGGAAAAACCATGTTGATCTTTGACCAAAGCCGGGCAGGACGTTCCAATCCCAGCCATACCCCTGCATCGGTTCAAGTGGATGATTTACCCGCCGCATTGTTGCGTCAACAGGAGGTTCCCTGGCCGCAGGTTTCCGAATTGCAGGTGGTGCGCCATTATACCCGCTTGTCCCAGAAAAATTTTTCAGTGGACACCCATTTTTATCCCCTGGGTTCCTGCACCATGAAATACAATCCCCGCATTTGCCATCGTTTGGCCAGTCTGCAAGGATTTTTGGAACGACACCCCCTGGCTCCCGTCAGTCACGGTCAGGGGGTGTTGGCCTGCCTGTATGAATTACAGGAAATGTTGCAGGAGATTACCGGTCTGGCAGGTTTTGCCCTCTCTCCCATGGCCGGTGCCCAGGGAGAATATGCTGGCGTGGCCATGATTCGGGCCTATCACCAGGCCCGCCAGGATCATGAACGCACCGAGTTTTTAATCCCCGACTCGGCCCACGGCACCAATCCCGCCACCGCTGCCATGTGTGGCTTCCAGGTGCGGGAGATCCCCAGCG
>JADFXB010000216.1 GCA_015233935.1 Magnetococcales bacterium
TCCCGAGGCAAAGGAAGGAGCCCCTGGTCGGCGGCCGTGATCTCTCCCGCACAACCGCCCCCCCCCCCAGGTGAAAAAGGTCAGGTGCGAAACCAGGGGTAGGGCAGCGGCAACCCTACCTTCGTGGTCATACACCATGACCACCACATGGGTACTCCCTTCGATGTACTCCTGCACCAGGATTCCATCGCCAATACGTTCCCGCAGGAGTGCCACTTGGTTAAAAAGGGACTCCCGGTCGTGGACGATACTGACCCCCTTGCCACCGCTCTGATTGCGTGGTTTGACCACCAGAGGAAACAGCAACGGTTCATGGAGTTGGTCAAGGCTGAACGAGGCTGGAATATGATCTGGCAGGTAAGAACGCATTGTTTTAGCCAGAGTCGCCTTATCGGAGAGAATCCGCAAAGAGTTCACAGGAGGACGAAACATGCGTACCGGTGGATTCCAACCGTCCTGGAGCAATTCCACCACTGCGGAGATGTCATAGTCAGAGGTGGGAATCAATAAATCGATTTCATCCGTAGCGATGATCTGGTCAAGCGTCTGACGATAGGATTCACGTTGGGAAGCAGGCGGAATCAGGTGTGGTACGATCCCGGGGGCGTGCAGACCCGGACTGTTTGGATTGCAGTCGGTCAAATGCAGGGTAATATGGGGATCCTCTGCCAGAGTGAGGATATAATTGATCGCCGAGGCCGTGGCGGAGAGTACCAGGATATTCATGGTGTAAGACCCCGGTAGGTTGTATAGGTCGGATCTGCAATCATTCGAAACCCGGCAGACGCAATCGTTATGCCTGGGGCCGGGATAAGAAGATCAGCTCCCGCATGGCGTAATAAACCAAAAGCTGCGCGAGGAACGGGACGAAAAGAGGTAAGCATGCGTCGCCCATCCCCCACTGCAATCCAGTTCAAAGCGAAGAACCCACGGTAGTCCAGGGCATCCAGGATGGCCAAACTCTGGTCCACCACTGTGGGATCCACCATGGTTTCAGCCGATTGCAAGATGACCACGCGAAAGAATCGCTCTTCCAAAACCTGCAAAATTCCCAGGACGGCCTGTCCGGCATGGATGCGGCGGCCCATGACTAGAATGGTATGGGTGGTTTCTGGAATCCGGTCTTGAAACAGCAGGCCGCAGCCATTGGGATCTGTGGTTCGCTGGATTTGTTTTGCAGTGCCCGATAACAGGGCATCGGGACGATGAAAACGGTTCCCTTTGACCAGACATAGACGACCCTCAGGCGGTTTTGAATAAACTGAGGGCACCTGAAGCTGGGGGATTCTGTCAACCATATCGGGCAACAGACGTGACAGGGCAAACTCCGCGCCTCCATGGGGCAGCCAGCGAGGACACAAGGGAAGTTCAAGGTCCGGCGGCGCAAGGTCAGCAGGTCGTTCTTGTCCGGGTTGGCGCAGACGGATGCTCACATAGGGTAGATCCCAGCCGTCCACTACCCGCTGATCACTAAAAAAGACAAACCGATGTTCAGGATAGGCCCTGGCCACCGAGACGGCACTTTGTTGTTCAGCACCCAACAAATGAATAAGCAAGCTGTTCACGGGCCAGCATCCGCAGCCCTGGAGCGAAATGGGATTTCCTTCCGGTAAGTGGGCAAACCGGTATTCAACGGTGGAACCTGCAAGTGTGGAAATTCACCCATCACTTCTCGTACAAAAAAGAGGGGGCGTCTACGGGAATTATCCAGCGTGCGCCAAAGATACTCTCCCAGTACACCGAGAACTGTCAATTGCATTCCACCTAGGATTAAAATCACCAACATGAGTGTGGTCCAGTCTGAAACAATCTTATCGTATAGCAGAAAGTTGAGCAGCAGAAACACCGCATACAGTATTCCCAATACAGAAAGGGCCATGCCTGTAAGACTGATGACGTGGATCGGCAGGGTGGAAAAAGAGACTACCGTATCAACAAACAAACGAATCTTGCGCGTTATGGTCCATTTTGAAGATCCAGCGTGGCGTGCCTGCCAATCGTAGGAGATACTGGTTTGGCGAAAACCGGCACTTAAGATCAATCCGGCGTTCATGCGATTGTGTTCCGGGCAGGATTTGAGTGCCTCGATTACCTTGCGGTCCAGTAGCACGAAGCCACCAGTACCGGTCGGGGGATAGTTGGGCAATGCAATGCGCCGGATGATCGCGGCAAAAAGATGTGAAGTGAAAAAATCCATCCAACGACTATAACGACGATTGCGAACTGCCCAGACTACGTCAAACCCCTGGTGCCAGCATTCCAGCAAGCGTGTAATCTCCTTGGGGGGAGATTGTAAATCCGCGCATATGAACACGGCGGCATCACCAGAACAGTAATGCAAGCCTGCAACCTCCGCTATGTGACCACCAAAATTGCGCGACAAACTAACCAGCTTAAAACGTTGATCCGCCTTGTTTACCTCTGCAAACATGGTGGCTGTCTGATCGGTGCTGCCATCATCAATCAGGATAAATTCCCACTCCATTGAATTTTCCTTGGTCGCCAAATTGCTCAAGGATTCACAAAGAGTCGATATACTTTGTTGTTCATTGAAAGCTGTGATGATGACTGAGCAGAGCATCGAAATTTCCTTCTCATCTGTTCACTTAGATATGCAGATTATCTCCCGCCATACCCACCAGAAAGTGACTACGTCGTTGACGACCATGATCGCCCAAGTTTGCCAGAATGTTCTGGACAGCTTGCAACCACCTTTCGTCTTCTGATTGAAGATGTCCTTGGGTGCGCAGATAGCCAAGCACCAGCGACAAAAGGGAAACTCCCCTACTTTCAACAACATGGAAGCCACGACTGGAAAATTGTCTATTGAGTTCTTCTTCTGTAAAACAAAGGCCTTGGAGTTGAGCTGTGGCATTTTCATGGACAACGGTTTTCCCATTGGCATATTCAACCATTCCCGCCACACCGCCCTCATAAAACAGTTTGACCATATATTCAGCTTCACGATCCCGTTCAGCAACGATCAAATGTCCAGAACGGGCAACGAGTCGGCAGCATTCCGCAAACCCCAGTCCGTAGTCTTCAGTAAGATAACCCAACGATTCAATGGCCTGTACGAGTCCGGCGCAACCTGAGATCAAAGGCAGAAGACGAGCATCGCATTCAACCAGGAGCAAATGGGGCAACCATTCAGGGTGTTGGTCAGCCACCCGGTTACGAAAACGCAACAGAGCGGCAGCAGCGCAATCCACCACCACCACCCGTTGGAAGCCCATTTCCAACCATGGTCGGGCATTGCGTCCATCGCCACCCCCCACATCCACTATGACAACATTGGAATCAGACGGCTGCCACCGGCGCAAATGTCCATGGTAGACATGGGTATCCAGCGCAGACATGGCAAAGGCTACCTGGGAACGTTCGTAAAAGTGAGCACCTCCCACACGGCGATAATAAAGAATCGCCTGATCGTCGTCTTTCTGCATGCCAAAGCGAACAATCCCCTCCTGAATGACGCCAACGGGGAAATTTTGGATCGACAAAAAACAATCCCCTTCGCGCCGCAGGGGCTGCATGCCACCAGGTTGACAGAGAATTTCCTCAGACCAGAGCGGGATGTCATACCTTGAAGGGGGGGCAGATGAATTCATGGTTTATGCTCTTGTTCCAAAAGGAGTGCCAGGGTGTCCCCATCGTACAGGCTGCGGATTGTGCCGATGCCAACCTGCCACAACCCAGTGGAGAGCAATGGACGTTCCAATTTGGCAACACCGTTACACTCGAATGGAGCTTCCAGAAGATGCCCTGCCTGGGAGATAATCGCCATTTCCCCCAACGCACCGATATCACTGGCCACTCCATTGCCAAAGACCATACGCAACCCACATTCACGCCCCAGACGAATCAAGGCAAGAAGGGCAGCCATCCCAGGACATTTGCAGAGTTTGAATTTGATACCTTGTACACCAATCCGTGCGGCACGAATAATATCATCCGCATCATGGATGCTCTCATCCAATAGAATCGGAACGGAGGTAACGCGGCAAAGTTCAGCCACGCCATCCCAATCCTCTTGATTCAGAGGTTGCTCGAACCAAAGTAACCGTTGGTAGTGGTTTGACCTGGCCAGGGAATCGGCCAACACTTGAGCTTGAAACCGATCATAGCCTTGATTGGCGTCGCAGGAAAGTGTGAAGATCTGTTCTGTGGGCAAAGTCAGTAACATCTCCAGGTTGGCACGCTCCTGGCTGAAACTACGACCAATTTTGATTTTAAAAGAACGCCATCCGTCTGTCAACCCTTGCAAAAGTTGCTCTCGTAAGCTGTTTTCAGAGGCGTCGCCCGCCAAAGGAAGAGCCAGAGGAACCTGGAAGCCAACCGACAAGGCAGGAAGATAATCTGGCAGCTCCAGTGCCGTGAGGATGGCGGAAACAGCAAACGGGTGGGTTTTGGCCAGTGACAGGCAGCGGGATCGCAGCTCGTTAGCGGTCAAGTGGGAGGCTTCCTCCAATAGGTGTGCCACAGTCTGGGCAATCTCATCCGCAGTTTCCCAGCCATAGCCTGGCAAGGCAACAGCTTCGCCCAGACCCACCCTCCCGTCAGAGTCACGCAGACGCACCCATACCACATCCAGGGTATGCAATTCCGTGAAAGAGAGTCGATAGGGGCGACGCAAAGGGGCTTGACATCGTCCCCAGCGCACCTCCTGCAAGGGCCGCTCCTTTATCATGAGGTAGAATCCGTGGTATCTGCGGGAGAACTCGCCAGACGACACGCAGCCTCTTGGTGAAGCCAAGCCTTGCGCTCTTGCACTAACCGTTGACGTTGTTCGTGGTGCTCCTCTTCCAGGGAGGGGTGGGCACTGAGAACGTAACCCACCGGATTATACCGGAGATGGTTGACGGTGGCTGCGGCCAGACGACCTGCCGTCAGTCGTTCAGCGGTCCAAATTGCTGATTGTAACCGTTGGAATGCTTGATCCAAGTCAGGTGGTACACCATCCCTGATGGCGACCACGGATGGATGACTCATTACCGTATGGTGACGAATCAGCGAGGTAACCATGCGTACAGGCAGCAGATCTTCTCCGGGTTGATCGGAAAAAGCCACTGGAGCTATGACCAGATCAGACCAGACATAATCGCCCCGACGGAGATAACGGGTGCGCTCCATGAAGGTTTGATAGTTGCTCCTCATATG
>JADFXB010000217.1 GCA_015233935.1 Magnetococcales bacterium
CTCCCTTTTTTGATATGGAACGCCAAGCCTGCGAAGAAAATGGGGTGCGGGTGGAGGTGTGTGAGCAGTTACTTATCGATGACATCCTGGATCACCAACACATTCGTATCTTTAAACCCGATGCCTTTTTCTCAACCAAGCGCATGGCCACACCCCCCAGGGCGGTGGATTGCATGGTCATTGTCAAGACTGAAGACAATGAGGCGATCTTGTGGTTTATCGAAAACAAGGACATCAAAGAAATGGAGAAATTTAAGCACGCCGAAATCGTTGAAAAATTCGAGGAAACCTGCCAGTGGGCAGAAGGCGCACTCCAGGAATTTCTGGGACAAGTCCACCTGAAAGAGGTTCGCGCCTGGTTTGTCACCACCCTCTACAATCAAGTTTCTGAAGAGGTATGGAACAAGCGGTTAAAAGCAACCTCCCTCTCAGCGTTTCAGGCACAAAAGCCCATTCGGTTTGCCAACCATTTTGTTTTCATCCAACCCCTTCGGTCTCCCCAGGAAATATGCTACTGACAAAGAGGGAGCAACCGACTGAACCGGACCCTTCAATCATGCGTCTTGCCTTCGTAATTGGGAAACTCATCAACGCAGGGGGTAACCGGGATTGCCTGGAGATGATGCACTGGCTGCAAGGCCGTGGCCATCTCTGCCACCTGTACACCACCTCCACCAGCAAACCGGATTGGTATGAACATCCGGTGGAAATCATCCATTTTGCCCCAGGGCAACTGGCGGCCAGCCTGGAGGGGAAACAGTACGATCTGATTTTAGGGCATCAATTGATCGGTGCTATTGAATTACACCAGGCCAACCCACCCTCCCACGGCATCTATGTTTATACCAGCTTTGATCCCCTGTTGGTTTTTTCCTATCCAGTACAAGTTCTGGTTTCCCTCTTTCGGGCTTATCCCCGCCATTTGGCCAATAGTCCGGTGGCCGCAGCCCTGGTCAAGGCGGTGGCTCCGGCTGCGGAAATTCACACATTGCCCGGTTTTGGCCATTATCTGGCCATGGCCCCTTTTCGCCAGACCCAGCAACGTCGCCCCCCGCCCTGGCGGGTGGGAACCATTATTGCCTATCCCAACCCGGTGAAAAATCTGCCCTTACTACAGAATACCTTTCGTGAATTAAAACGCCGTTACCCTGCCATGGAAACGGTGATCATCCATGCAGGCTTGCCCACCATGCCTGAGGCGGATCGTATGATCTATGATCCCCCCTGGGAAGAAAAATTACAGGAGTTGGCCTCCTGGGATCTGTTTCTCCATACATCCCATTTTGAATCCATCCCCCGCGCCCCCCTGGAAGCCATGGCAGTGGGTGTACCGGTGGTTGCCGCCAACTCTCTGGGCATTTCCGTCTATACCACCGACCAAAATGCCATCGTCCTGGATTCCCCCTCCCCGGCGACCTTGGCCAACTATGCCGCTGCCCTGTTGGAAGACCCAGTGCGCTGGCAGCAAATGGCACAGGCCGGGTTCAACACAGCCCAAAGTTTTGATTGGCACCACTCCGGCCCCCTTTTGGAAAACACCCTGTGGCGGCTTATTGATCAGCAACCACCGGAACCCGTGGAAGGGGATCTTTTCCACTATTTTTACCATTCTGCCTGCTTCGCCCGCATGATGGATCGGTCAGAACTGATTATACCTTTTTGCCACTGCGCTTTGACCCACAGCACCACCAGCCAGCAGGTGATTCAATCCCTCTCCCTGCTGGCCCACCTTCCACCACAGCAACACCATCCCCTGTGGCTGGCCTTGATCGAGGTAGCGACTCTCCCACTGGGCGAGGATTTTTTTAACCGCTGGTTGGATGCCTGGCTGCAACTTTCCCCCAGCCAGCGACAGACTACCCCTTTGAAGGGCTGTTTCACCCTGTTGGTGCAGGCGTTGAAAGGGATGGTCCCGGCTTTATTACCCCATCAGGAAGAGGAAAACGCCCGATTGTATGACGCAGCCTGCCAAGCCTACACTGCCCGTCAGTCACAACACGCAGAAGATTTGTGCTACCGACTCCTCACCCACAATCCGTGTGACCAGGATGGCTGGCATTTGTGGAGCGTTCTGGCCATGGAACAGAATGCCCTTACTCGTGCGGAAGGCATGTTCACCCTTGCCCTCTCCCTTGGCCCAGTCCGAGCCACCTATCTGGAGTCTCTGGCATGGCTATACCTACGGCAGGAAAAATGGTTGGAGGCCAAACAAACCGCAGAGCAGGCACTAAGTAGTGGGCAAAACCTGGTAGAAGCCCGTTATGCCCTGGCCATTGCCTGCCATCAATGCGGAGATTTACTGGCCAGTCTGCAAGCCTTCCAGCAAGCCATGCAAAGCCGTCCCAATCATGGGGAAGCCATGTTTGCCTTGGCAAAGGATCTTTGTAAGGTTGGTCACCTGGTGGAAGCCAGCACGCTGTTGGCGGTGGTTCTTCAATTGAACAGACGCCACCTGCCAGCCCTGCTTTTGCAAAGCCAATTGTTGATCCATGGCGGCCAGAAAAATCAGGCAACGCCCTTATTGAAGCTTGCATTGGCCACAGCAGAGGAAAACCTGGCCCGCCAACCCCGCGATACGGTTTTGCCACAGCTATTGGAAAGTATTCGCCATGCAATGGCCAGGTCAGAAATGAGTGGACACTAATCCATGGTGCCCCCACTCGCCCTGTTTCAGACAAAAAATCCATTTTCTTTGCTACCCATTTTATCTTCAATCCACCCCTACGCTCTCTCAAGGAAATATGCTACTAACAAGATGGGAGCAACAGATTTTCCGGACCCATAGAATATGCGTCTTGCCTTCGTAACAGGGAAACTCATCAATACAGGAGGAAACCGGGATTGCCTGGAAATGATACAATGGCTGCAAGGCCGTGGACATCTCTGCCACCTCTACACCACCTCTTCCAGTAAGCCGGATTGGTATGAACAACCGGTGGAATGCATCCATTTTCCCCCTGGGCAACTGGCGGCCAGCCTGGAGGGGAAGCATTATGATTTGATTTTGGGGCATCAGTTGATTGGTGGTATTGAATTGTTTCAAGCCAATCCACCCTCCCACGGCATCTATGTTTATACCAGCTTCGATCCTCTGTTGGTTTTTTCCCATTCAATACAAGAACTGGTTTCCCTCTATCTGGCTTATCCCCGTCATTTGGTCAATAGTCCTGTTACGGCAGTTCTGGCCCAATCTGTTGCACCATCTGCGGAAATACACACCTTGCCCAGTTTTGGTCATTACCTGGCCATGGCTCCTTTTCGCCAGACCCACCATCGTCGTCCCCCTCCCTGGCGGGTGGGAACCATCATCGCCTACCCCAATCCGGTAAAAAATTTGCCATTACTGCGGGAGACCTTTCGTGAATTAAAACGCCGCTATCCTGCCATGGAAACGGTGATCATCCATGCTGGATTGGGCACCATGCCAGAAGCGGATCGTATGATCATTGATCCCCCTTGGGTAGAAAAGGTACAGGAGTTGGCCTCCTGGGATTTGTTTCTCCACACATCCCATTTCGAGTCCTTTGCCCGTGCCCCTATGGAAGCCATGGCAGTGGGTGTACCGGTGGTTGCCGCCAACTCCTTGGGCATTTCAGTCTATGCCAACGCCCATAACGCCATCGTCTTGGATGCCCCCTCTCCGGCCATCCTGGCCAACCATGCCGCCGCCCTGCTGGAGGATCCCGTTCGTTGGCAGGAGATTGCCCAAGCGGGTATTTGCACAGCCCAAAGTTATGATTGGCACCACTCCGGTCCCCTCTTGGAAAACGCCCTGTGGCGGCTTATTCGTCAGCAACCACCAGAACCCCTAGAGGTGGATCTTGTCCGTTATTTTTATCATTGCGCCCGTTTTGCCCGAATGATGGATCGGTCAGAACTGGTGATTTACTTTTGCCGGTACGCCTTGGCCCAATGCAACACAAGCCAGCAGGTGATCCAATCTCTCTCCCTGCTGGCCCTCCTGCCGCCGAGGCAACATCATCCCCAATGGCGTGCCTTAACCGAGGTTGCGTCCCTCCCACTGGGAGATGATTTTTTCACCCGGTGGTTGAATCCCTGGTGTCAGCTTTCCTCCAGCCAGCGGCGGACCACCTCTCTGAAAAACTGTTTCAACTTATTGTTGCAGGAATTGAAGGAGATGGCCCCTGTTTTGCCGCCCCACCCGGCAAAGGAAAACAGCCAACTGTATGAAGCAGCCTGTCAAGCCTACGCTGCACGCCGGCTACAACAGGGAGAAGATTTGTGTTACCAACTCCTTACCCGCAATCCATGGGAGCAGGATGGTTGGCATTTGTGGGGCATTCTGGTCATGGAGCGCAATGATTTTAACCGTGCGGAGGGCATGTTTACCCTTGTGCTCTCCCTTGGGCCAGTCCGTGCAACCTATTTGGAGTCGCTGGCATGGCTTTACCTACGACAGAAAAAATGGTTGGAGGCCAAACAAATGGCCAGGCAGGCCCTGGACAGGGATGATCATTTGGTGGAAGCCCGTTATGCCCTGGCCATTGCCTGCCATCAATGCGGAGATTTACTGGCCAGTCTGCAAGCCTTCCAGCAAGCCATTCAAAGCCGTCCCAATCATATGGATGCCATGTTTGCCTTGGCGGAGGATCTTTGTAAGGTTGGTCACCTGGTGGAAGCCAGCAGGCTGTTGGTGGTGGTTCTTCAATGGAACAGACGCCACCTGCCAGCCCTGCTTCTCCAAAGCCAACTGTTGATCCATGGTGGTCAGAATAAACAGGCCACGGCTTTATTGAAGGCTGCATTGGCCACAGCAGAGGAAAACCTTACCCGTCAACCCGACGACCAAGCCCTGTTGCAATGGATTGGACGTATTCGTCATGAAATGGGCAGATTGGAATAGAATAAAGCCCTAGAATTGGATAAGGTATATTTTTTGATTCGTTCACCCAAGGAGCTTCCCCCATGAAGGATAAATCTCTGCTCCACGCCCTGGTCACCATGATTTTGTTGCCCTGGTATGGTATTCGGGTTTGTCCCTTTTTGGAAAGTTTGAACTTTTGGCAACTCACCCTGCCCATTGTGGTGATTCTCTTGGCTCAACAGGGGGTTCGTTATTGGCTGACGCCTGGCTGGATCGATGCGGCTGACAGCAAAGTTCAGGTGA
>JADFXB010000218.1 GCA_015233935.1 Magnetococcales bacterium
CCTGGGACGTGCTGGAAGGAGAAGATGGCCGCCTCTTCTATCTGGATTGCAACCCCGGCCCCTTCGTTATGTGGATCGGTCCTCAATTTGTCCAGGTGGTCTTTCGCCAACTGGCCCGCTATCTCATCACCTATGCCCGCACAGGCAGCATTCAAGAATCATCCAAGGCCGTCTCTCCCTGGCGTCCGTGATTGAAAAAAATACGTTCTTTCGTTGATCAAGGGGTGTTATCACCACAAAAAAAAGGTATGATCCAGCCGCCTTCCGTCGAGAGAAAATTTCTTTCGATGGGGCAGAAAATGGGTATACATTCATGGTCGTTGTGGAGAGGAGTTGCAGAATGAAACGGTTGACCGCCATGGTCCTTTTGGGAATGTGCATCGCGCCTGCCTTGGCCTCCGCAGAGGACGCGCTCCCCACTCCCCAGGCTCGTTACAGCTATATCATCGGTTTGCAAGTGGGCGAAGAGATGAAATCCTTCCCCGGTGGCCTCAACGTGGATGCCTTCATCAAAGGAATGAAGGTGACCATGGAAAATGGTAAAGCCCTCCTGACCCCAGAACAAGTGGCCGCCACCAAACAAGAATTTTTGGAAAAAGTCCGCTCCGAATCGGTTCGCAAACTGGCAGAAGAAGCTGGTAAAAATAAGGATGCCGAACGGGCCTTTCTGGCTGAAAACAAAAAGAAACCAGGTGTGGTCACCACCGCTTCCGGTCTGCAATACATGGTCCTGACCGAAGGAAGTGGGGCATCCCCCGCCGCCACCGATAAGGTGAGCGTCCACTATCGGGGAACCCTGCTGGATGGCACCGAGTTTGACTCCTCCTATACCCGCAAGGAACCCGCCGTCTTTATGGTCAAAGAGGTGATCCCCGGTTGGAGTGAAGCCCTGCAACTGATGAAAGAAGGCGGCAAATATCGTCTCTTCATCCCCGCCGCCCTGGCCTATGGCCAAGATGGTGTGGGTGATGTCATCGGTCCCCACGCCATGCTCAACTTTGAAGTCGAACTGTTGAAAGTGGAAAAAGCTGCCAAGTAAAATTCAAGTCGGGCGGGCCTCCCGGCCCGCCTGACTCTCTCTTCATCTTCGATTCAATCATTGGTTGCCCGTGAAAGAGTCGTTCTTATGATTATCAGTCGTACCCCCTATCGGGTCTCCCTGTTCGGAGAGGGAAGCGATGCCCCCGCCTGGAGCAGTGCCCACGGTGGTGCGGTGCTGGGCTTTGCCATCAATAAATACAGTATGATCAGCCTACGGGTGTTGCCACCCTTTTTTGACTATCGCTATCGGGTGGTTTGGTCAAAAGTGGAATTGGTGCAGGAACTCGCCCAAATTCAGCATCCAGTGGTGCGGGAAGTCTTGTTGACCATTCCCCGTCTGCCTGGCCTGGAAATTCACCACGATGGGGATCTGCCCGCCGGTTCCGGTCTGGGGTCAGGTGGCTCCTTCATGGTGGGCATGCTGAACGTGGCCCACGCCTTCCAGGGAACCATGGCCTCCCATCGCCAGTTGGCACTGGATGCCATCCATCTTGGCCTGAATGTTTTGCGGGAAGAGTGTGGTAGACAAGATCAAATTTTGGCCGCCTATGGAGGCGTGCAGCATATGATCTTTGATCGGGATGGATCCTTCCATGTCGAACCTCTTTATTTTTCTCGTGGTCGTCGGGAATCCTTGCAAGCTGGCTTGATGATGTTTTTCGTCGGGCATGAAACCACCAACCCGACAGAAGGATGGCTGGAAAAGGATGAGGTGCAGCACCAGTTGGCCGCCATGACCCAACAAGGGGTGGAAATCATTCAAAACGATGACCGCTCCCTGAATGAATTGGGTGAAATGTTGCACCACTCCTGGTCTTTGAAACGCTCTCTCGTCCAGGGAGGCTACCCGGAAAGGGTGGAGGAGATCTATCAATCAGCACGTAAAGCCGGGGCTGTGGGTGGCAAACTGACGGGTGTACGGGGTGGATTTCTCCTTCTGTGGGTAAATGCGCATAAGCGGGATAAGGTACGCCAAGCCCTTGCTGATTTGGTGGAAGTGAGCGTGGAAATCGGCAGTGCAGGCAGTAAAATTGTCGTCTATGAACCAGATGATTATCGGGAGCCGTGCTGATCATGTCCTACTATTACACAGGCAATGGGTTCCAGGATTGGACTGCCAATGAAGTGGCGCATGTGGAGCCTACCACACTGCTCGCCCTTTATTACTCCATGTTGCGGATCCGGCGGGTGGAAGAGGAAATCGAATCCCGCTACCACCAGGATCACATGAAAACCCCCATTCACCTGATGATCGGTCAGGAAGCCTCCTCCGTTGGGGTATGCGCCGCTTTGACCCAACAAGATTTCATCTTTTCCAGCCATCGCACCCATGGCAACTATCTGGCCAAGGGAGGCGATCTTAAGGCCATGTTGTGCGAACTCCACTGCCGTGCCAACGGTTGTGTGGGTTCACGGGGTGGATCCATGCACCTCTTGGATAAAAAGGTGGGCATGGCCGGTTCTTCCGCCATCGTGGCCGGATCGGTGCCCATGGCCACCGGGGCCGCCTTGTCCGCTCAATTGTTGGGAGAAGAGCGGGTATCTGTGGCCTTTCTGGGGGATGCGGCCAGTGAAGAGGGGGTGGTCTGGGAATGTCTCAATTTTGCCGTTTTAAAAAAATTGCCGGTCCTGTATGTTTGTGAAAACAATTTTTATTCTGTCTGCTCACCCCTTTCTCACCGGCAGCCGCCAGGGATCGATATCTACCAAAAGGCGGCAGCCTTTGGGGTGCACTCCCAACGGGTGGATGGGGTGAATGTGGTGGAAGTCTTCCAGGCAGCCCGCCAGGCGGTGGCTGCCATTCGCCATGGGGAAGGGCCATTTTTTCTGGAAGTTCCCGCCTATCGATGGCGTGGACACCACGGCTCCGGGGATGACAGTGGCAGCGGCTATCGCTCCTTCCAAGAAGGGGAGGTGTGGCATCACCATTGCCCGGTCCACGCCTACGCAGCCTTTTTGCAGCGGATCGGTATCCTGCAAAAGAGCCAACAAGTGGCCATGGAAGAGGAAATTCGTCGGGAAATCCAGGAAGCCTTCGAGTTTGCCCTGGCCAGTCCGTTGCCGGAAGCCGAATCCCTGTATGATTATGCCTACGCCATCTGACAATAGAGGATGCTGGAATGCCCTGGGCTGAAGCACTGCTAAAATCTCGCGTTGAACCACCGCTGGCGGGGGAGGGAGAACGGATCATCTCCTACGACGCCGCCCTCAATGAAGCCCTCTCCCTGGCCATGGAGCTGGACGGGAAAGTCTTTGTCATGGGACAAGGGGTGGACGATCCGGCAGGCATGTTCGGTGTCACCAGAGGGTTGCAACAGCGATTTGGCCCGGCCAGGGTCTTCGATACCCCCCTTTCGGAAGAGGGCATGACCGGTATAGGTGTGGGGGCCGCCATGACCGGCTGTCGCCCGGTCTACTGCCACAACCGACCTGATTTTATCCTGCTCACCTTCAACCAACTGGTCAACCATGCCGCCAAAATGCACTATCTGGACCTGGGGAAAAGCCGGGTGCCCATGGTGGTGTGGTCGGTGATCGGACGCGGCTGGGGTTCGGGTGCTCAACACTCCCAGGCCATTCAAGGTCTGTTGCTGGGGGTGCCTGGTCTCAAAATCATCATGCCTGCCACCCCCTATGATGCTAAAGGATTGATGCTTGCTGCCATCGCTGATAATAATCCGGTCCTCATTTTTGAACATCGCTGGCTGATGCGGCGCAAAGGGGCCGTTCCCGAAGGCATGTACCACATTCCCATTGGCAAAGGGGTAATCCGGCGACCGGGAAGTGATGTCACCGTGGTGGGAACCTCCATGATGATCGATCTTTCCCTGCAAGCGGCCAATGCCTTGCAGGAAGAGGGTATTTCGGTGGAAGTGGTGGACTTGCGCACCCTCAAACCCATGGATGAAGAGTTGATCCTGGCCTCTTTGTCTCGCACCGGTCGTCTTCTGGTGGTTGATACCGGTTGGGCCATGGCCGGTGTCTGCGCAGAAGTAGGGTTTCTGGCAGCGGAAAAAGGTTTTTCCTATCTCAAGGCACCTGTGCGTCGTCTGGCCCTGCCGGATTTGCCAACCCCGGCGGGTGATGTGCTGGAACATGCCTATTATCCCGATGTGGAACGGATCAAACAGACCATTCGCCAAATGATGGCGGCATAACCAGCAGGGGGGAAGAGTTCCATGGATTACCATTTGTCCGAATCCAGTTGGGGTGATGAGGAGATCCAGGCCATCCATGAAGTCATTGCTGGTAATCGCTTTACCATGGGGGAGAAGGTTCTGGCCTTTGAGAACGCTTTCGCCGCCCATTTCGGCATGCGTCACGCGGTGATGGTCAACTCCGGCTCTTCCGCCAACCTGGTGGCCGTAGCCGCCCTGTTTTATAAAAAGGACCGCCCCCTGCAACGGGGTGACGAAGTGATCGTCCCCGCCATCTCCTGGTCCACCACCTTTTATCCCCTGCAACAATATGGATTGCGTCTGCGCTTTGTGGATGTGGAGCTGGACACTCTTAACATGGATGTGAGCCGTCTGGAAGAGGCCCTCACTCCGGCTACCCGTATGGTGGTGGGGGTGAGCATTCTGGGCAATCCGGCAGCCCTGGATACCATGCGAGACTTCTGTGATCGTCACGGCCTCTATTTTCTGGAAGACAACTGTGAATCCATGGGGGCAGAATTAAACGGTCAACGCTGCGGAACCTTTGGTGATTTGACCACCCACTCCCTCTTTTTCTCCCACCATATCGCCACCATGGAAGGTGGCGTCATCATGACCAATGATGACGAGCTGTGGCAGTTGTGCCTCTCTCTGCGCAACCATGGCTGGACCAGAGGTTTGCCAGAAGATTCCACCATTTTTGAAAAACGCCAGGACGATTTTTTTGAAGCCTATCGCTTTATCCTGCCCGGCTATAACGTGCGCCCGCTGGAACTCTCCGGTGCCATTGGTTTGCCCCAACTGGCCAAGTTGGATGGCATGGTGGCTGCTCGTCGTGCCAATGGTCAGTTTTTCCAACAATTATTCCAGGGAGATTCCCGCTTCATCCTGCAACGGGAGAATGGCAAAAGCTCC
>JADFXB010000219.1 GCA_015233935.1 Magnetococcales bacterium
ATAAAGAGTACGAAGAGGGATGCGGGAACCACCAGAAACCATGGTTGCCAAAGAGCAGGCAACAAAGAGGGAAAAATGGCGGCACCCACCATATGGCCTCCTGCGTTGGTGAAGGAAGTACCGCCTGAGTCAAATTTTTTTCGTTGCCAGAACAGATCCAGCCATTTGGTGGTACGGTCCCAGTAGGCGCGAGTGGTCCCAATAATACCGGGATGGTCATGTCGCACCACCAGATTGTCCACCAGGACAATCTGGTGGTGTTGGATAAGCCGATAACTGAATTCGTAGTCTTCCACCGAAGGGGTGTTGAAACTGGTATTAAACCCTCCAACCGAGGTGAAGGCCTGCCTGGTCATGGCACCCACTCTGGTATTAAAACAGGATATGGGAATGGAGCAGCGTTGCGCTTCTAGAAACCAGGAATATTCCACCAATCCCTTGTAGTCACAACCGATACTTCTGGTAATGGAATGGGGGGAGCAGTGTCCGTTGATACAAGGAGGGCCGTCTGGGTTTGAAAAGTGGGATTTGACCGCTGCCAGTGAGCCTGGTTCCAGGAGGGTATCGGCATCCAGAAAAAAAAGGATGGGATGATGTGCCTTGGCAACACCCAGATTTCTGGCAATCGAAGGTCCTGAGTTGACGGGAGTTTGCACCACCAATGCCTTGTGGTGACGTGCCAATGCCATGCTATTGTCAGTGGAGTGGTCATCGACGACGATGATCTCATCATCGGTGGTAAAAGCAGGATCGTTGTAGATGGATGCTAGGAGTGGGCCAATGGTGGTGGCGGCATTGTAGCAGGGGATAATGATGGACACCGGCGGCATGGCGGAATTCCTGACGGATCATCGCTTCGTTAATATTGAGAATAGTGTGCAGCATGCCTAATTGTTGGTCAACTTGTTCATCAACATACGCCGAAGAATGCGTGGGTAAGTGAGAGGATTCAGTACAAAGTTGTTGATTTGGGCGCATTCAAAGGTACACCAGCAATTGCGACCTTGAATAAATTGCAAGATTTCCTTGGCTTTTGGTGTGGCCAGGAGCGCGGGAACGTTATAATCAACATCCCGCAAATGGCCCATGATGAAGTCTTTGGGGGCATGGGGATGATCGGTTTGTATGGCGGGGAGAATTTCGCAGGGTAAGACTGTTCCCACTTCGTTGATAACAATGAGTTTGCGACCAGCCAGGCAGGGGTCGAACATTTGTTGCTGGCGTAAGGTGGAGACCCGACTGTGGAGGTAGGCTTCTGCCAGGGCGTTGTTCAGAGAGTTGCTACCACAGGTTTTGTGGTAGAGCTTTTCCAGCAGGGCTATGAAACTTTCAGTGTCGGTGGGCATGGTTGAGGCATCGCGAACGTTGCCACGGGCCAGCATCAGGCCGTGAGAATGAATATCCATGCGATGTTCGACGAACGTAAGCAACGGGTCCATGAAGGGGAAATTTTCTTTGGTCACCACGGTGGCGGTGGCAATTGCCAGGTTGGGACGTTTTTTTTGCAGGAGGCGCAGGCGGTCGTAGGTTTCCAGCATTCGTTCAAAGCTGTCCTGGGTTCCCCGGATGCGGTTATGAAGTTCGCCAACACCGTCAATGGATAAATTAATGGACAGAAGTTTATCAGGAAATTGGTCGGTAATAGAATTGGCGAGGGTCTCTGTTTGCTCTGGGAAGTAGCCGTTGGTAGGGATGGTTACACGACTGGGATGGGCTGTCTGGTGTATGGTGGTGATGATTTCTGCCAAATCTTTTCGCAGCATGGGTTCACCACCCGTGATGGTAATCTGGTAGAGCGTTGGCAGAGTTGACATGATGCGGGAGATTTCCCTTACCGTCAGCTCTTCGTTTTTTTTGACGGTATTGATCTCTTGCCAATAAAAACACATTTGACATTTCATATTGCAACGCGATGTTACATATAGAATTACATACCAGGGAGAGAACCCTAATCCACAACGGAGTAAACGCGTAGGCCTTGATTGTTTAATAATGCTCATTAAAAGCATTTCCTGCATCAAACAATGTTTTGATCATGGTCAAGTTTTTCCCTTTTCTGATTTCAGGTATTTACATGTGTCGGAAATACCCCCAATCTTTGGACATGAAGTCAATATTAAGATAGTGATTGACATAGAGTTTGGCAAATTCTTTCACCTGATACTTGGGTGCATGGGCGACCGTTCGTCCATGCAGGGATTTTTCTCCCAACCAGATTTTTCTCCCGGCGGAGTCATGAAGTTCAGCGATCCAATCTATTTGAGGGTCGTTTAATAGTTTATTGAAAAACCAGCCGGAAGAACCTTCGGTATGTTCTGGGATGATGAGGAGCCAATCTGCGGAAAGTTTACCGGTATTCAGGTAGGTATCCATGAAATTGTTTAAGATGTAGTCTGGGGAGCCAACCCGGTCTCCCAGGAAACTGCGTTGGAAGCCGCCATCGCTGGGTATATTAAAGCGTCCTCTGAATTCTGGGAAATAGTTTGGCATGACGATCCGTTTCTGCCGACCACGTATGTGGTAACCCGCGCTGGCGGTGAGATAATTGGGCAGAAAAGCTGTTTTATTTTCAGTGAGAAGGTCTGGACGGTTTTGGTTGATAAAGCCGGAAATGGCGAGAACGCGAAGGTCTTCAGTGGTAGTGCTGAAGGGGGTCCCTGGTAGAGCTGGTGAAAAAACAAACTCCATATGATGGATCATATTGACCAGCAGGAACGAGACCATCAAGGTTTTGCCTGTGCGTTTCAGCACAAATGCGGAGAGGATGGCGATGGGGACGATCCCATAAGCACCATACCATACCGTGTTAAGCCGCATCGTCATGGTGACGATTACAAGATACCAGACGAAGATGGCTGTGATGAGGCCAGCATTGGGAAGGATATGGATAGTCCATTCTTTTTCGTTGTCTGGAGAAGATTTTACGGGGGTATTGGATAGTTTCTCACGGATAAATCGAAAGGGAATCCAGATATTGGCCAGGGCCAAAAAGCCGAATCCGTAGAAGGCACTCCATAAGATATAAATGTAGGTGCCAGTGTCGCGGGTTTGAATATGGCCGGAAGCGATTCCAGACAATTTTGAAAATGGAAGGAAGATTATTGGAAAGTAGTGCGTACCTGAAAAAAGATAATTATATAAGACAACACAGTAAAAAACAATAAATCCAACGATAATAATATTGAAAATATTAAACAGTATTGCTTTGCGGTTATTGATGCAAAGCACCATCAGTCCGACGACGAGCAGGAAGAGTGGCCAATCCGTAGAAATAAGTGGATACAGACCGATAAGGGAGGGAAGAGCCATTTTGTGAAAGAGGGAATTTGGAGTTTGGGTTAATTTAATGATGAAGTAGAGGATGCAAAGTTGGACAAATATTGCTAGAAAACCATAGGATAGTGTTCGACTGGCTGGAAGAACCACCCCTTGGAGAAGTAAGGTTGCGGGGATGAGCCAAGAATATCGCCCTAACTGCAAGGCCTCACCCACCTTCCAGGCCATCCAGCCGGCACCCAACAGGATAACAATATTGGGAATTTGCATGGTGGAAGGTAGCATTGGCAGCCATTTACCCAGAAACCAGTAACAAATATTTTGAAATACAAACTGAATTGGACCATAACGGTGGGTCAACGCTCCCCAGTATAACCTTTTAATGTTGGTAACAGGATCGTCTGAAGTGGCTAAATTAAAACCTGCCTCCCGTATAGCAACATTATCATAAAAGGTTACGACGGAGGTTTGCCCCCATTGTCCAAAAAAAGTGAGAAGCACGGCCACAAGGAAGAAAAAATAATATTTGCTCATTACAGACTGATTTTGTGTGTCTAATAAAATAGGTTTCATCGTTTTACTCGATATTTCATTTTATGGGAGTATGTAGCTTGGAACATTAGCTGAAGTTGCCTGTTTTATCGTGAGCTGGTTCTGATTGAATGTTCCATGGGGGCACGGCGTACAAGTCACACTGTGGGCTATTTTCGACATCTGGATGCTTCCCGAATTTTCTCCCGACTTCTATAATCTCCAGGCCACGCCAATTTCTTTAAGCGTAGCAGAAATGTCAAGAGATGACATGGTACAGGTCATCATCAACCGCTGGTGGCAACCCGTTGCACGTTTGATGCCTCTGTCCCGTGGGCGCGTGTTGACCGACGAGCAGCAGGCGGCCCGGCAACGCACCCAGGCAAGAATGCGATAAGGTTTTGCTTTGGAAGGCAAACACAGTTTTTTCAGTTGGTTAGGATTTTTTTATACCGCTCCAGCAACCCCAACTGGCCCAGGGTGAGGAATTGGTTGCGTGCTCGATCCAGCAGGGCGGGACTTTTTTCTATGCGGCCTTCCAGCAGCAGGAGTTCCCCTTGGCGGCGCAGATAGCCCATCTCCTCCATCAGGGTTTTGGCCTGTTGGTGGGCGGCACGGGCTTCCTCACGCCTCCCCTCATCCAGGGCCATCTCCCCCGTCAAAAGATGGCCTTCCGCCAGATACAAAACCATCTCCCCCCGCTCTGCCATTTCCATGGCTTGGGCCAGTTGGGTTTTAGCCTGTGCCAATTCTCCCAGGCGGTGCAAAACTCCGGCGTGGGAGAGGAGGAAGTTAGGAAGATGATTATTCTTTCCCGCCCGGCGCATGTCCGCCACGGCGGCTTGCAATTGGCTGGCCCCTTCTGCCGGACAGCCCAGGCTTTCCAGGGCCAGACCGGTTACCAGTTGGCCAAAGGCTTTGCTTAAATGACTGTTGATGGTTTCCATAATGTACCTCCCCCTATCCAAAACCTCCTCCCGTTCCCCCTGGCTGCCAGCCTGCTCCAGCAAAAACAGGGCGTAAACTGTTCCCTGAATAGAATAAAGCCGTGGCAAAGAGGGCTGACGTTCTTTTTGCAAAGCCTCAGCCTGCTGGAAGGCCCTCCCCGCCTCCGCCATGCGGCCCAAATAATGGGAAACGCGTCCCTGATAGGCGTGGCAAACCATCCTTTGAGAAAGATTTTTCTCCCTATCCTCAATCCTGCCCGCAAAGGCAACCCCCTGTTCCGCCACCTCAGCCGCCTCCCCCAATCGCCCCAGGGGGAGGAGAAGGTCGGTCAGGT
>JADFXB010000021.1 GCA_015233935.1 Magnetococcales bacterium
GCAATTTTTGATCTCGCAGTTGCTAAAAATATTATTTTATTATTTTGATAATATTGAAAAATTATCCTGTAGGGGGGCTGTTTTTTCCTGCCAAAGCAATCCTTTGGATAATCGTAGGACCAATCCCAGGGGAGGTCTCCCCCCAAAAGAAAAATATCATCCAGCTCAATTCCCATCACCCTTGAGCTGATCAAACCATTGATCACCGGCAATTGCCTCACCTGTTTCTGGATAGGCCATGTTTAAATTTGGCAATAAAAAACAAACTGTCGTTGCCACCGTAACCCCCACCCAACCCAGTAAACGCCTGCTGGTGCAACTGGGAACCATGGGGTGGATCGCTACCATGCTGGATGCCGATGGCTCTCCCATGGGGCAACCCCTGCAAGGCAACGCCTCCGCAATGGAATTACAAGGTTCCGAAAGACTGGAAAAAATTCTCCAGCAGGCCATGGAGGATCTCTCCAAAGGCATGCTCAAAGATGCCGATGCCATCTACCTCTTGCTGGAAAGCGGCTCCATCGTCTTTTCCGACTCCAAACAAGAAGGCCTGCGCGCCGCCAGCGATGCCACCGCCCGCATGTACGGACAACGGCTGCTCAACGCACCCAATACCCAATCCGTCACCTTCGGCTATGCACCCTTCGGTCCCGATCCTGAACATCAATCCAACACAGAGAGCCAGGACGAGGAGAGCAAAAACGTCGGCAACCGCCGATCCTCCGTCTACGCCTTCGCCGATGTGCGACAAATCCGCGCCGTCCTCTCCCTGTTCGATATCTCAGCTCTGAAAATTTTTACCCTGACCCCAGCGGTCTATCCCATCATCCGCAAAGCCGCCCAACGCCCCGACGAAACCTTTGGTGCCCTCTTGTTCGGTAGCCACGAAACCACCATTATCCTGGCTCACCACAACCACCAGGGTATCCTGGTGCGCACCTCCCCCGTTGGTAGCGTTGCCCTGGCCCAATCGGTCTCCGAAAAAGCCGGCATCTCCCTCAGCGACGCACTGGATAACTTGAGCAAACGCGATCTGGTGGCCAAAATTAACCCCGATGCCTCACCAGATGCCTCTCTTACCACCAATCCCTATCAAGCCGGTATGGAACCAGGCTTACGCCAGTTGCTCACGGATATCCAGGAAAGCCTGGACTACTTCATGTCCCAACGGGTCTGCGGCAAACCCCTGCAACTGGAATGCTTCGGCGATACCGGACGCATCAACGGCCTGGACCGCTGGCTGACCAAATATTTGCAACTGGAACTGGTCAATGCCAACCAACCCCTCCTCCACCTGTTCAGCCAATGTTGCACCACCGATGAATGCAACCTGTTGCGGGGAGCGGAAACCAGCCTGATATCCGTCGGTAAGGTCAAATACTCCTTCACCAAAAGCGGCTTCGTCAAAACCTCCACCCTGGCTACCCAGGCCCAAGGTGCCGACAGCATGAAGGCCAGAGCCAGCCATCGTCGCGAAGGTGGCCCAGGGGGCAGACGTCGGCGCGGTCAACAGGATGCCTCCCTTGAAGGCGGTCTCCTGCAAAAGGTGCTGGCCAAATTACGCGGTCGCTCCTCTGAAGTCGCCGCCACCTCCGAAGAAGCCGCCGAAGCCGCCGCCAGCGATTTGCGTAATGGAGCCATCGTCCTGGCCGCCTTAAGCTGCCTCGTCCTCTATTGGGGATACGAACAATACCTCTACCAGAAAAAAATTCACATGGCCAAAGTGTTCACCTACCTGAAGGCACGTGAAATCAATACCAATCAAATCAAAGCATCCGGCGGCGGACGCATCGGTATCGTCGAAAGCTCCCAGGAAGATTTGAACAAACTCTTCTGGACCGATAAATTCATCGCCCTCTCCCAAGCCATGAACCAACATATCTGGTTGACCGATCTCTACCTCACCTCCGCCCAAATGGAACTGGCCGGAGCCAAGGTGGAAACCAAAAAATTGGTGATGGAAGGGGCCGTCCTCCCCTCCTACGACGGCCATATCGGACGCATGTCCGAATTTCTCGCCGACCTGTCCAATGATAAGAAAAATACCTTTATGAGCGATTTCAGGCAGATCACCTTCCGTGGTTCCGTCCTGGATCCCCATGATGATATCGTTCGCTTTGGCTTTGAAGCTTGGTACGACCGTAACAAACGTATCGAAGATCAGAAAAAGAAGATTGAAGCAGGCGACATGTCCTCCAATCTGGACGCCATTCGGGACAGCACCAAGGCCAAAGAGGGTGCCCTGTCTCCCAAGTTGAAATAACCAGGTTACTCACATTGTCAATCTTGCCCACGGCTTAAACATATGGAACAGTTTTTCCAACAACATCGCAATTTCACTCTCTCCCTCCTGTGGCTGCTCTTCGGCATCATGTTGGCTGGCTATAGCTTGCTCTATCGCCCGTTGCAGTTGTCCATGAAGGCTCTCACTCCGCTGACATCCCAGTTGGATGAGCAAAATAAATCATTGCAAAGCAAGATTGACGCCCAGCAAAACATGGATAAGGCCAAGGCTGTGGGCATCAGCAGCCTGCCTGCCTTCCTGGCCCGGATCAATGAACTCTCCAGCACCCACAAGGTGGTGATCAATAAACTCACCCCCGAAGGTGAAGGACGCCTGCGTATTAATCTGGAAATCAATGCCGATTTCTATACCTTTCTGCGCTTCGTCGCCCATTTGGAAACCCTGGATGTGGTGTTGGATAATGTGGAAATCCACCCCTTTACCTACGATCCCAAAAACAGCGATTTACCCATTCACTTTATCTCCTTTGCCATCACCCCCCAGAACAATGCGGAACCGCTGAAAAGTGGGGCTACCCAAGAGCTGATGCGCAAGGTGAAGGAAGCCATCGAAGTTCACAATCTGCGCAATCCTTTCCAACGCTACGCCAAAGACCACCGGAAAGACCCGGAACAACTGGTGGATCTAACGTGGGTCTACAAGCTGGGAGGTTTCGGCGTTGGCAATGATGGGGTAACCTATGCCATCATTGATAATCTGGAATACCGCAAAGGAGCCACCATGGACGGACGCGATATCACCGAAATCGACAAAGGTGCCGGGCGCGTCATGATGGAAAAACGCACCGAACAAGGCACCAAGATGAAATATGTGCTTAAGTTCCGCAAAAAAGGTTCGAGTGGGGAGGCCGGAAAATGAAGGGTGTATTACGCGATATTTTTCAACGGTGTTTGAAAAGTACCAATCTCACTTTGCCCATGTTGACCCTGGCAGCCATCCTGGCGTCACCCATGACCAGCATGGCCGCCCCTCCAGTGCAAAAATCCAAGACCACCACCAGCCGCTCCGTCACCACCAAGGCAGCGGATAAAGCGGCGGCAGCCCATGGTCATCGCAAGGAAGCCAAAAAAGAAGGCAAAAAAGAGGAGGTGGTTGCCAAAACCGCCGCCCCTGCCAAAGCTGCCGTTTCTGCCAAGAGTAAGCACGAACAGAAAAATGCCGCCAGGAAAGATCTCTCTGGTGTGACACTGAAAAATTCCGTGAAAACTTTGGCGGGAGGGCATCGGGTCAAATCTTCCACGGCAAACAAAAAGAGGAAACAACCGATTGTTTCTTCCGATGTCTTCACCAGACCCTACTCCAAGGAAACTTTGGCCGAAGAAGCACCGCTTTTCAGCCAATTGCGTGAACTGGAAAATCCCGAAACCCGTCTGCGGTTGGCCAAATCCAGCCCCATGTTTCGCCCACCACCTACCCCATCCAACAATTTGCGGGAAATCATTGCAGACCACGCTTCCACCTTTGGCATCAATCCCTTATTGGTGCAAGCTGTGGTGGCGGTGGAATCCGGCTTTAACGCCCGCGCCCGTTCCCCCGCCGGGGCATTGGGGATGATGCAGCTCACCCGGGAAACGGCCAATCGGTTAGGGGTTAACCAACCCATGGATGCGGACGAAAACATTCGTGGCGGAACCCTCTATCTGAAAATGTTGACCGAACAGTTCGACGGTGACACCACCCTGGCCCTGGCCGCCTACCATGCCGGTCCCAAAACCGTGGAAGACTACGGCGGCGTTCCCCCCAACGAAAACACCCACCTCTTTCTCACCAGGGTGATGCTCTACTTCAACTATTATCTGGATCAGGAATAGCGTTCTGTCCGGTCATTCCGTCTCAATTCCATGTGTTCAGGGGTTCTGGCTCTTAGCCAGAATCTCCAACAACATGGTCTTTTTGAACGGCTTGGCCAGATAGAGGCTGCACCCGGCGGTAAAGAGCATTTCGATATGCTCCTTCATGGCATGGGCGGTCATGGCGATGATGGGGGTGGTGGGGCGGTTTTCTTTTCTCTCTATGGTGCGTATGCGTTGCGTGGCCTGAAAACCATTGAGAAATGGCATCTCCACATCCATGAGAATTACATCATATCTGTGGGTTAAAAAGTAGTCCACCGCATCCAGTCCGTGCTCCGCAAACTGCAACTGATGGCCCCGATCCTTGAGAAAGGCCTCAATCAAATAGCGGTTGTCCTCGCTGTCATCTGCCACCAATATTTTCAGAGGACGGGATTCTGGAACCTGCTGGTTGGCGGTCTGCTGGGGCTGGTGATTTTTCTGTGCCTGGGTACTTGCCAAAGGCAGGGTAAAATAAAAGGTGGACCCCCGCCCCAATTCACTTTCCACTCCCAGCTTGCCTCCCATTTGCTGTACCAGCTTGTCACAAATGGAAAGTCCTAAACCCGTACCACCAAACCTTCGGGTGGTGGAGGCTTCCGCCTGGGTAAAAGGTTGAAAGATGGCCTGCAACTTGTCGGGCGCAATGCCAATCCCAGAATCCGTGACCGTAAAACGAATCCCTTCCCCCACCTCTGCCACCGTTACCACCACCCTGCCCTGGCTGGTAAACTTGATGGCGTTGCTCAATAAATTAAGCAAAACCTGCCGCAAACGACCAGGATCCCCATTGACCCAAGGAGAAAAAGAGGACTGAAATTGGCTGGTAAGAGTCAACCCCTTGCTGTTGGCCCGATAAGAGACAATTGCCACCACATCCTCCAACAGTTTGGGCAGATGAAAATCCACCTCCTCCAGCTTTAATTGCTGCGCCTCAATCTTGGAAAGATCCAAAATATCGTTGATCAAGGCCAATAAAAACTCCCCCGCACGATTGATGGTGGAGACATGATTACGCTGCTCTTCACTCAAAGGAGTATCCAGCAAGACCTCCCCCATGCCAATAATGGCATTCATGGGGGTGCGAATGTCATGGCTCATGGCAGCCAGAAACGAACTCTTGGCCAAACTGGCGGCCTCCGCATCATCTCGCGCCTTGATGAGCTTGGCATAAATATCCCGCCGGTCCAGAACCAGAGCCAGGGTATCGGCAACCGTTGCTAAAAATCCTTCCTCTTCATGGCTGTAGGTTTGCCCTACCTTGGTATAACAAGTGAGCACCCCCAATACCCGGTCCCGGAAAATAATGGGAAAACAATAATGGCCATGGTTTTCCCGATGATCCTGTTGTTGGGTGACCAGCCTGCTGGGATGGGTTTGGTAGATAATTTTTTTCTCAGCCGCCGCCTGTCCGCATAGGCAATGACCGACTGGAACCTGGGTGCAGGGAATCTCCACATGCTCCGGGTATTGCTTGGAAAGAATGAGCTGGTTACCCTCCTCACCCAACAAAAAGATGGCCGTCTTTTGTGGAACAACAAGCCAATACACCGAATGAATGGCGGTGAGCACGGTGGAAAGAAATTCAGACAGGGGAAGGGGTTGTAAGGCTGCCTGCAAAATGCGGCTCATGGCCTGCCGTGCAGCCTGCACACGGGCATTTTTATCCTCTTGCTCCTTCCGTTCGGAAATATCCCGCACAATGGCATAGATAATGGGTTGTCCGTTTAACTCCGCCGTGCTAATGGCCATATCCACCGGCAGGGTGCTGCCATCGGAACAGATCATCTCCATATCGGAAAGATGACCGGTTCCCTGCATCAAGGCGGTCTGCATCATCCGTTGATAGATCGATTCAGAATGGTGGGCAAAGCAACTCAACCAGGAACGTTGCACCAAAGATCCAGGAGATTCACGAAGCATGCCTTCCATGGTGGGATTGGCATCCAGAATGGTCCAGGAGTCGCCATCCACCATGAGAATGCCATCGTTGGCCGACTCCATGAGCATGCGTAGTTTGGTTTGGGTCCGTTGGATGGCCAGTTGATTTTTCACCCGTGCCAATACCACGGCAGGGCGCAACGGTTTGGTAATATAATCCACCGCCCCCAGGGCAAATCCCTTGGATTCATCCTGTTCATCTTCCAGGGAGGTGACAAAGATAATGGGAATATCTGCTGTGGCAGGATCCGACTTGAGGGTTTGGCATACCTGATAGCCATCCATTCCCGGCATCATCACATCCAACAGGATCAAATGGGGACGGGGGGTGCTGTGGGCAATGGTCACCGCCTTTTCACCACTGGTGGCCACCAATACCCGATATTCTGGTCCCAAAATTTGGGCCAATACCTGAATATTGACTGGGAGATCATCCACAATCAGGATGGTTTCCCTGGAGGGGAGATTTGCCTTCATGCGTCCCTGTCTTCCAACTCCAAAACAAGTGAACACCACGCTGCCAATTTTATATTAGCTAACATTTACGACTCTTCCAAGCCTTACCTTGACCCTGATACCGATTGTACCTTGATTCCTGCTGCAACGCAGGTAACACTTGAGAATCATTTCAGATTTTTTCGCCAACAGGTGTGGCATGACCGATATCCTACTTGTTACCTTCAATGCCAGATATTCACACACCGCCTTTGGTTTGCGCTATCTGCTGGCCAATCTGGGGGAGTTGCAGGAACGGGCACGCCTGGTGGAATTTTCCCTGGAACACAGCCCCAGCGAAGCCCTGGAAGTGATCTGGCAGGAACAGCCCCGAATTGTGGGTATAAGTGTTTACATATGGAATGCCACCCTGGTCACCTCCCTGGCCCGTTTGATCAAACAGGTAATGCCCCAGGTGTGGGTGGTAATGGGTGGACCAGAAATCAGTTGGCAGAGCACCGATCATCCCGCCAATGAGTGGGCCGATTATATCATCCCCGGTGAAGGAGAGGTGGCCTTTGCCAGACTTTGCAGGCAATTATTGGCTGGCCAGCCCCCAGGCAGTCGGCTCTTGCCACCGGAACTTCCCCATCTCACCACCTTGAAACTTCCCTATGATCTTTACAGCGATGAGGATATCCGCCATCGGGAGATCTATGTGGAATCCAATCGGGGGTGTCCCTATCGCTGCACCTTTTGCCTCTCCGCTCTCGACCATAAAGTGCGGCGATTCAACGCAGCCGACTTCCTGATGGCCATGGAAACCCTTTTGCAGCGGGGGGTGCGGCGGTTTAAATTTGTGGATCGCAGCTTTAACCTGGATGGTCATCGTTCGGAAGATATTCTGGCCTTTTTCCTGGAAAGACAGAATCTTGGATTTTACCTTCATCTGGAATTCGCGCCGGAAAAAATTTCTCCGGCCATGAAATCTTTGCTGGCGGCCTTTCAGCCAGGCTGTCTACAATTGGAAGTTGGGGTGCAAAGCATGGATCCGGCAGTACGACAGGCCATTCAACGTCCCGGTGACATCCAGAAAGTGGAAGAAAACATTCGCTGGTTGGCCACGCATACCCATGCCCATTTGCATGCGGATTTGATCGTCGGGCTGCCAGGAGAGGGGATCCATGGTTTTGCCAAGGGGTTTAATCGATTATTGGCCACCGGAGTGCATGAAATCCAGGTGGGCATTCTCAAACGATTATCCGGCATGCCCATGGCCCGTGAAGAGGGGATCGGCGAGTTCAATCCCGATCCTCCCTATACCTTGTTATGCAATGATTTATTGGATTTTTCCAAGGTAAGGCGTTTGGAGCGTTTCGCCCGTTATTGGGACAGGATTGCCAATTCAGGACACTTTCCCCATACTCGCTCCCTGCTGGGAGAGTTCTGGACCTTTCTTGCCTACTCCGATTGGCTGTTTGAGCGGATTCATTCCACCCATGGCATTGCCCTGGAAAGATTGCACGGGCTACTGTTGGAAGGTCTGCCCGAAATTGGTCTGGAGCCTGCACAGGTGGGGGAGGCGTTGGAATCGGATCGTCGGCATCGGGAGCGCATTCAGAAAAAGAAACTGGCCACTCCCAAACGCCAGCAGCAGCATCAACAGGAAGGAACCCCTGGATGAATTTGCCGTCGCCGTTGCTGGAAGCCACCTTTTTGCGTCGTTACAAACGGTTTTTGGCGGATTTTTCCACCCAGGAGGGAGAAGAGATCACCGCCCATTGTGCCAACTCCGGTTCCATGCTGGGATTGCTGCATGTGGGGGAGAAGGCCATGCTCTCCCATGCCACCACCCCTGGTCGCAAACTGGCCTATACCTGGGAGTTGGCCAAGGATCATGACCATTGGGTGGGCATCCATACCGGACGCACCAATAGCCTGGTACGGGAGGCCCTGGAACAGGGAATCCTTGCGGAACTTAAAGATTATGGCACCATCCAACAGGAGGTGACCGCCGTTCCCCACAGCCGGTTGGATTTTTGTCTCTCCCAGGAGGGGCTTCCTCCTTGCCATATGGAAGTCAAGAGTGTCACCCTGCGCCAGGATGAAATTGCCCTCTTTCCGGATGCGGTCACCACCCGTGGCAAACGTCATTTGGAAGTTTTGGCGACCTTGCGCCAACAAGGGGGGCGCAGTGTGCTCCTGTTTGTGGTACAAAGAGAGGATTGTCGCCTGTTTCGGCCTGCTGCGGCCATTGATGGGGCCTATGCCGCTACCTTGCGTCAGGTTGCTGCCGCTGGGGTGGAGGTGTTGGTTTATGCCTGTTCGGTCACACCGCAAGCCATTACCTTGAACCATGCCCTGCCCTTTGAACTGGAAGCCGCATGATTGTTATTAAAACGCCGGATGAGATTGAAGCCATGCGCCCTACCTGTCGGTTGGCCGCCCAGGTATTACGCATGATCGCCCCCCATATTCAACCAGGGGTGACCACCCAGCAGTTGAACGATATCTGCCACGACTATATCACTGCCGCCGGGGCCTATCCTTCTCCTCTTAACTATCGCGGCTTTCCCAAATCCATCTGCACCTCCATCAACCACCAGGTGTGCCACGGCATTCCCAGTGAACGGGTTCTGCGGGAGGGAGATATCATCAATGTTGACATCACCACCTATATGAACGGCTACCACGGCGATACCAGCCATACCTTTCATGTGGGCAAACCCACCCCCAAAGGGGATAAAATTGTCCAGGTGGCCAAGGAGTGTCTGGATGCGGGTATTCGGGCCGTGCGTCCCTTTGGTCGTTTGGGGGATATCGGGGCTGCCATCGAAGCCCATGCCCGCAAAAATCGCTGCTCGGTGGTGCGGGAATATTGTGGCCATGGCATCGGTAAAAGTTTTCACGAAGACCCGGCTGTCCTCCACTATGGCAGGGCAGGGGAGGGGGAAATTTTGCGCCCCGGTATGGTCTTTACCGTGGAACCCATGATCAATCTGGGAGGACCGGATATCAAGCATATGCCGGATAAATGGACCGTGGTCACCAAAGACCACTCCTTGTCCGCCCAGTTTGAACACACCCTGGCCATTACCCCCCATGGCATCGATGTCCTGACCGACCTGGACGGTGAGTATGCCGCTGGATGATTTTTCTCCCAAGTCGTTTTTTCTCGACACCTTTGTCGGTAACACCCTGCTTTTGGTGGTCCCTGCCTCCTGTCATGGCCAAGCGGAAGACCTCCCCGCCTTTGGTCAAGTACTGGATGAGTTGAAATCTGCCGGGGTACGGGGGTTGCTGCTCTTTTCTGCCAGAGAGCACTCCCTTTCCTTTTTGCCACCCGTTTTGGAACATCATGCCATTCCCTGGCAGATCATGGCGGAGTCTTTGAGTGCTCGTGATCTGGTTTTGGCCCAGCGCAAGCAGGCATCCTCCTGGTTGGCCGTCGCCCTTTCCTGCCAGGATGACAGCCATTTTTACCAGCAGGTGGTGGAGGCGGGTCGCTCTTTATTGCCGCGTCGTGTGGTCTTTCTGGATGGTCATGGCGGGGTGCGGCAGCGGGAAGGAGGGGTCATCAGCACCGTCAATCCCCGGCGGTTGGCCGCTCTGTTGACAGAGGAATCCCTCCGGCGTGACTTGCTTACGGCCATTTTAAACCTCTTGCAGGCAGGCATCGATTCCATCAGCCTGTGTCGCATGGCCGATTTGGCGGGGGAGTTGTTTACCTACGAAGGCCAGGGCAGCTATTTTTCCAAACACCACTACTGTCAGGTACGACGGCTTGGCATTGATGACTTTCCGGCCATGGAATCTCTGGTCAAACGGGGCGAGCAGGAAGGTTTTTTATTGCCCCGCAAGGAAGAGGCTCTACTGGAAATGATGCTGTCCGGTTATGGAGCCTTCATGGCGGAAGATCGCATGGCAGGGGTTTGTGCCCTGCTCACCCGCCCCTATGTGTCGGAAAAGGCTGGCGAGGTGGTGGGTTTGTACACACTGACCCGTTTTCAAGGGGAAGGGGTGGCGGGGCGTTTGCTGCATACTTTGCGGCGCGAGGGGCGCAAGAAGGGATTAAACTATCTGTTTGCGTGCACCCGCACACCTGGTGTGGTGGACTTTTTCCGCCATCATGGTTTTCGTCTCTGTGAGCCTGGCCAACTACCCGCCAGTAAATGGCAGGGATATGATCAAGAGCGCAAAAAACAGTTGCACTGTCTGCGACTGGATTTGGAGGATGGATATGGCAGAGACGGCTAAGTGTGATGTATTGATCATCGGTGCCGGGGTCATGGGGTGCAGTTGCGCCTTACGCCTGCTGCAAAAAGGTTTGCGGGTTACCCTTTTGGAGCGGGCGGTCCCAGGGGCGGAATCCTCTGCAGCGGCGGCGGGTATTTTGGGTGCCCAATCGGAGGTGGCGCAGGCGGGTCCCTTTTTGGAATTGTGCCTGGCCAGTCGCGCCCTCTATCGATCCTTTGCCCAGGAGATCACCCAAATCAGTGGCGTGGATGTGGGGTATGAAGATTCCGGTGTTCTGGAAGTGGTCACCGAGCCAGGGGAAGGACGTATTGCCGTCAGTCGGGCGGAATGGATGATGGAACGGGGGTTGCGGGTGGAAATTTTGGATCGCTCCGATGCCCGTGCCCTGGAGCCTGCCTTGGCCGAGCATATTCTGGGGGCCAACTATTATCCCGATGATCACCAGGTGGACCCGGATAAGTTGGGAAGAGGGCTGACCGCTGCCGTCGCCAGTTTGGGGGGAAGTTTTTTGAGTGGGCGCACGGTGACCGGCCTTTTGTCCCAGGGTGAGCATGTCTCCGGGGTGGCCACTGCCGAAGGTCCTCTTTATGCCGGTGCGGTGGTGATGGCTGCCGGGGCCTGGACCACCCGTCTGGCTTCTCTTCCTTCCTTGCGTACCACCATCAAGCCCATGGCGGGTCAGATCGTCCAGGTGGAAAGCCGCCCCGCCTTCTTTCGTCATGTGGTTTATGGCTACAAAGGCTATATCGTCCCCCGGCGGGATGGACGGGTTCTGTTAGGTTCCACTTTGGAGGATCGGGGGTTCGACAAGGCCGTCACCGCTGAAGGATTGCACCGTATTACCGGTATGGGGATGAGTTTGGTTCCCGGTTTGGCCCACTGTCGTTTTGTCACCGCCTGGAGCGGTCTGCGTCCTGCCACGGCGGATGGCCTGCCCATGTTGGGTGGCGGACCGCTGACCGGTCTCTATTTTGCCTCTGGCCACTATCGCAACGGCATTCTCTTGGCCCCGGTGACCGCCGAAGTGATCACCGATCTGGTGGTGGATGGCCATACCCGCCATTCAGTAGCGGCCTTTTCCCCTGCCGGTTAACTTGTTCGACCTTCACAACCCATGGACAATGGAACGGTTGGCCGCTAAAGTGGTGCAGTGTCAAGGATTTTAGAAGGAAGGGGAATGGGTTCTGGCGGCCATGAGTGGGGAACCTTTTGACTGGGATGGTTTGTTCGTATCTGTAGACCCGGATATTATTGCCAGGGAACGTAACAAGGCGCGCCTGCTTAAACAGAGTACCTGGTGGAAAAATCGGTTGGGGGAAGGTATGTGCCACTATTGTGGCCAACGTTTTCCGCCTGCCAGTCTCACCATGGATCACATAACCCCCATAGCCCGTGGCGGCAGGACAGAAAAAAGCAATTGCGTTCCCGCCTGCCAGGAGTGCAATCGTCAGAAGCACAACCTGCCCACCCTCTCCTGGAAACGTCTGCTGGAAGAAAAACAGCGAGACAAATAATCCCCGCTAACTTGGCGGGTTACACCGATGGTTGCCGGATGGATTATGATTCGCATATTCAAGCATTACATTTCCTTCTGGTTGGTCTTGCTGCTCTCTCTGGAGCTGGTAGCCTTTTTTGCCTCGGTTTATGGCGGTGTGGCCCTGCGCTTTCTGGAATCTCCCCGCCCGGATCTTCTCCACTCGCCACCGGAACTCCACTATCGCGCCCTGGTCTTTGCCCTGGTGATGGTCATCAGCATGACCGCTACCGGTCGTTATAGCCGTTTGATGGAAAACGGGGTGGTGGGGGAGGCCCTTAAGGTGGGATTGAGCTTTATCATCGGCATGGTGGCCATGTCGCTGTTGTTTTATATTTTTCCAGATTTGATTCTTGGCCGTGGTGTTTTTGGCTATGTCATGTTGTGCTCCCTGGCCAGTGTGGTGGCCATTCGTTGGTTCTATTATGCCTTGATCAAGGGCAAAAACGTCTTGGCTCGGCGGGTTTTGGTGGTGGGAACCGGTCTGGCCGCCAATTCCCTTTCTTCCACCTATGGACGGGGCAGACGCATCAATTATCAGGTGGTGGGTTATTGGCCGGTGGTAGGGGAAGAGGTGCAGGTGGAGGCCTCCCTGCTCCTGGATTTGAAAGGTCTCTCCCTCTTGGAAACCGTGCGTTATTTGCGGGTGCATGATGTGGTGGTGGCTTCCAGGGAAACCATCTCTTCCCATTTATTCAATCAAATATTGGAATGCAAGATTAATGGCATTCATGTGACCGATCTGCTGGGATTTCTGGAACAGGAACATCGTTTGGTGGAACCGGCTTATATGTCCCACCAATGGTGGCTTTTGCAGTCCGATGGTCTCAACATGGGAACTTTGCGCCATGTGCTGAAACGCTCCTTCGATATCCTGGCAAGCTCTCTGTTATTGTTGACCCTCTGGCCGTTCATGCTGCTGACCGCTTTGGCCGTTGCCTTGGAGTGCGGGGGACGGGAGCCGGTTTTTTACCGGCAGAAAAGGTTGGGATTTGGGGGGCGGGAGATCGAATTGATCAAATTCCGCAGTATGTACAGCGATGCGGAAGGGGATGGCATTCCCCGTTGGGCACAGCCCAATGACAACCGCATCACCAGGGTGGGACGTTTTATCCGCAAAACCCGACTGGATGAACTTCCCCAGCTTTGGAATGTATTGCGTGGCGAGATGAGTCTGGTGGGGCCGCGCCCGGAACGCCCGGAGTTTGTCTCCCAGCTCAAAGAGAGCATTCCTTTCTACATGGAACGCTTGCGAGTCAAGCCGGGAATTACCGGCTGGGCGCAAATTTGTCTTGGCTATGGGGCTTCCAGTGAAGATGCCATGGAAAAATTGCGCTATGATCTATACTATGTGAAAAATCACAGTCTGTTTCTGGACTTGTTGGTTTTAATGCAATCGGTGGAAGTGGTCCTCTTTGGTAGAGAAACCCTTCCCCCTTAACGGCCAACCGAACCCCTGGCGGACGACAGGGACGGTTTTCTAGGGATTTGAGGTGGTCATGTCCATACCGGAAGTTATCGCTCTGGACGATGTCCTGCAAATGATTTTTTCCCAGCTACGGGGCGTATGGCGATACCGTTGGCATTTTCTTGGGGTGGCCTGGTTTGTGGCACTGACAGGGTGGGGGGTGGTGTATACCATGCCCAATCTCTACCAGACCAGCGGCAAGGTAGCCATCATTGATCCACAAAAAGAGCTGGCCGTCTATATAAAATCTGTGCCCGGTGTGGATATTACGAGTGCGGCCCGTTCTGTTCTGGATCAGTTGGTCAGCCGGGATAATATTATCAAAATTATCAGTCAACTGGATATTGCTGAAAAATTTACCGATGAAAAACAACTGGAACAAGCCGCCCTCAATATTCGCCAGACTATTTCCATCCTTCCCCAGAAGGGTAATACCTATTCCTTTATTATGAAGCATAACGATCCCAAACTGGCCTATGCGGTATTGCAAGGGTTGATGAATATTCTTATGCAGGGAAGAACGGGTAACCTGCCGACTGCGGCACCACAAAAAGCAGCCAACATATTGAATGACCAGATTAACGATTTTCAAAAACAGTTGGCCACCGCAGAAAACGAACTACGAGCTTTTAAGAAAGAGCATATTGACATCTTGGGGGAAAATGATGGGGATTATTATGCCACCCTCAAAAGCATGCACAATCAGTTGGAAAACGAGAGCAACCGGCTCAAGGAGTTGCTGAAAAAACGTGAAGAGGTCATACGCCAACTGGGTGATCGGGGTGGGGTGGAGATTCCGGTTGAAAACGAACCGGATGGTGATCAACGTATCCTCGAGGCTAAGGCGCGTCTTGCCGAGATGCAAGGCAAGTTTTACATGAAGGGCAATGTCAAACGCTACCTCTACCCGGATGATCATCCAGAAGTGATTGCCATGCGGCGCACCATTGAGGCCATGGAAGAGCAGAAGAAAAAGGGACTGCCCCAATCCGGGCGGGAATTGCGCAAGCTGGAAGAGATGGGACGGGATAAGGAAGATCCGTATATAACCAAACTCAAGATGAATTTGAGCGACCTGGATGTGGAATTTGCATCCCTCACCAGTCGGATAGAAGACATCAAAAAACGCATTGCCATTATGAAGGAGCTGGAACCAAAACTGCCTACGGTCATGACCGAACTGGAACATCACAAGAAAAAAGTTTTTATCTTGAAGGATAAATTATCCAATATGATGAATACCCAAGGGGAGGCGGACTTTACGGGCAATCTGGTGGCCAATTTGAGTAAATTGGTTCGTTTTGAAATAACGGAAAAACCCGTTATGCCGGTTGCACCCATCGGGCCAGACCGCAAATTGTTTTATTCCTTGACGTTGGCAGGGGGGCTGGCGGCAGGGTTGGCCTATGCCTTGATTTTGGCCTATATGAGACCTGTGTTTGACTCGGCCACGCATTTGAAACAGGTTTTGGGACTGCCGGTCTTGGGCACGGTTTCCATGGTGGTGGAGCCGGGATTTATTCTGGGAATTCTGCCACGCAGCAGTTTTCACTGGTTGCTTGCTTTGTTGTTGTTATCCTTTGGGGTGTTGATGGCCTATGCAACCTGAAGGATTAAAATTCCAGGTCCCGCAGTTCTCTGCGTTGATCTTCATCGGTCTTGGCCACCCGAACCAGGCGAAAGCCGATGGAAGGCATTTTGGAGGAAAAGAGTTCAAACCCCCGATTGGCACAGCGTAATGATTTATTTTGGCTGTCGAAACTCCCGCCACGAATGACCCGGAAGGGTAGATCGCTTTGTACTTTGGGATCCTGTTTGCTGTGTTTGCGGTAGGCATCCCCTTGGTAGGCATCCAGCATCCACTCCCAGACGTTGCCGCTTAGGTCGTAGATGCCCAGTTGGTTGGGTTTACGAAGGCCGGCAGGTTGGGTGGAGTTATTGCTGTTATTTTCGTACCAGCCCACGTCGGAGACATCCTGGCTGCCGGCATAGCGCACCCGTTGACCTTTGTTGGTGCAAACGTACTCCCATTCTGCTTCGGTGGGCAGGCGAAAGATGAACTCTCCAGGGTAGATCTGGTTGAGTTTTGCCACGAAGCCTTCCACCTCATCCCAGGCGACTCGTTCCACCGGATAGTCATCGCCTTTGCGAAAATGGGCGGGGTTGGTGCGCATGATGCGTCGCCAGGCTCCTTGGGTGACTTCCCGTTCTGCAATCCAATAGCTGGAGAGACACACCTGGTGGACGGGGCCTTCATCCCCATCGCGCCCTTCGGTGCTGGGGGAACTGCCCATTTTGTAACATCCTTTTCCCACCCAGATAAAGCGCATGCCGCCAATGGTTTCCACCCATGGTTTGCCGGGGGTGGAGGGAGCGGCTTCTGGGCGGGATTCGCCAATGATTTCGACCGGCTCCCATTCGTTGATCAGGTAGGGATAGCCCAGGGTGGGGAGGGTCAACAGGGAGAAAATCAGGCTGCGCCAAACAGAGGAGGGGCGTGTCATCGGGAACCTCCTCCTTTGGAAATACGAAAGGAGCTGTCTTTGCCAAGGAGGGGTTCGGGCCACTTCATGGCTTGGTATTGCTGTTGGATAAAACGAAAGGCTTCATCCATGTCTATCCAGCCGTCGGCGCGGTCTCGTTGGCCATCGGCGTCACCCAGCAGGGCGCGTCCTAAAAAATAGGTGAGGGCACCGTGGCGACCGTTATCAAAATAATGGTGGGCCTGCTCACTGACCGGGGCGATGGCCCACATGGGTTTGGGTCCCAGGTGGGCAGATTCCAGTGGCGGCGATTGATGGGCTTGGGTGCCCCAGCCACAGGCGGTGGGACCGGCAAAACAGGTTTCCAGGACCAGGGCAATTTCTTTGTTGGGAAGGGCGGATAACTCTTTTTGAATCGGTCCGAGGGAGACGGTGTTTTTCTCGGAAATTTGGTCGATGGCCAGATCATAGGGGAGCAGGTGGGGTACAGGATGATTCTGGGCATCGGTCAGGGTGATGCCGTGGCCGGAATAGTAGAACAGGATGGCAGCGTTGGGGTTGAGTCTGGCTTGCCGTACCAGCCAGGCCAGGTCGTCGGCCAGGCTGGCGCGGGTGACCTGGGCATCCAGCCGGAAGCGGACGTGGCGTTCGTCATCGGGAATGATGCTGCGCTTGGCCAGGAGCTTACGCACCATATGGGCATCGCGGGAGGCGTATTGGCGACCTTGCATGCGTTTGTAGTGGGTGATGCCGATGATGAGGGCGAAGGCGTCGGAACGTTTTTCCCATTGTTCCAATTCGGGTTGTACCGCAACGAGATCGTCCAGCATCTCTTTTTCGTCATCCACCGGCCCTTTTTTCGGCCAAATTTCGTGGGGAAGGGGTTGCTGGAAGGGGACTTCCGCGTCCGGGTCCACAAAGGCGGTGACGATTTGCTCCTTGGCGGCCATGAGGCCGGGTTCTTCCGGGTAGTCTTTGACCATCATGACGGAGCGGGAGACGGCGTTTTGCCGGTCACCTTTGCGAAAGACCCGCCACAGGGTTTCCACCACGTAGGAGATGGATTGATCATACCATTTTTTACCCCGCACGCCGGGAGGACGGTCGCGGGTGAGCCAGTCGAAGGCTTCCAGATAGCGTCCCAGCCGGAACAGGGAGTAGAGCTTGGTATGGATCAAGGCCATGTTTTGGGGATATTTGGACAGGCTTTTGAAGGCCAGAATGTGGGAGAGTTCGTCATCCCCCAGTTCAAAGCTTACCCAGGCCAGGTTGGCATGGGTTTTCAAGTGGTCGGGGAACAGGCGACTGGTGGCACGCCAGACATCAGAGGCTTCGCTTTTTTGATCGGCCAGGTAGAGGGCGAGACCATAATTATAGGCCACGGACAGATCGGTGGGGCAGAGTTCGTAGGCCCGTTGCAGGGCGTCCAGTCCTTTGTCTTTTTGGGCCTCGAACAGGTCGATGCCTTTGACAGTCATTTCCCGGGCGATGGGGCATGAATCCACCTGCATGGCTGCTCTGCCGGGTAGCGGCAGGAGCAGCATGACCAGAAGGGGCCAGAGCAGGTGGGTGAGCCGGTGGGGGATCATGGTTTATTACACCACCTTGGGATTGAGATCTCCCTTGGCGTAGGCTTTGGCCATCTCCTCCAGAGGAATGACCTTGATGCGGGAGGCTTGGCCTGCCGCGCCGAACTGTTGATAGCGATCCTTGCACACCTTGTAGGCGGCATCTTCGGCGGGACGCAAATATTTGCGGGGGTCGAACTCTTTGGGGGAGGTGGCGAAGACTTGCCGGATGGCTCCGGTCATGGCCAGGCGCAGGTCGGTATCGATATTGACCTTCACCACTCCGTGTTTAATCCCGGTTTGGATCTCTTCCACCGGCACGCCGTAGGTTTCCGGCAGGGCACCCCCGTGTTGGTTGATGATGGCCAGCAGTTCTTGGGGTACGGAGGAAGAGCCGTGCATCACCAGGTGGGTGTTGGGCAGCCGGGCGTGGATCTCTTTGATGCGGTCGATGGCCAGGATATCCCCGGTGGGTTTGCGGGAGAATTTATAGGCCCCGTGGGAGGTGCCGATGGCGATGGCCAGGGCATCCACTTTGGTGGCGGCGACGAAGCGGGCGGCTTCTTCGGGATCGGTGAGCAGACGTTCTTTACTTAGGACGCCTTCCGCGCCGTGGCCGTCTTCTTCTCCGGCTTTGCCGCTTTCCAGGGAACCCAACACCCCCAGTTCGCCTTCCACGGTGACGCCGATGGCATGGGCCATTTCCACCACGCTGGCGGTGACTTTGACGTTGTAGTCGTAGTCAGCGGGTGTTTTGCCATCTTCCCGCAGGGAGCCGTCCATCATGACGCTGGTGAAGCCGCTGCGAATGGCGGCGTAGCAGACAGCCGGGGTTTGGCCGTGATCCTGGTGGAGGACGACGGGCAGGTGGGGATAGACTTCGATGGCGGCCAGAATTTGATGGCGGAGGAAGGCTTCCCCCGCATATTTACGGGCACCGGCGGAGGCTTGCAGGATGACCGGGCTATCGGTTTCATCGGCGGCCCGCATGATGGCGCGCACCTGTTCCATATTATTGACGTTAAAGGCGGGCAAACCATAGCCGAATTCGGCGGCATGGTCCAACAGTTGGCGCATGGAGACCATTGGCATGGGAAATCAACCTCCGATAAATCCGCTGGATCGTTTGATGTTTTTAGAATCTTGGGACAAACAGGTGGACGTTAGCAAAAATTGGATATTTTTAAAAGGGGTTGGCAATGATTTCTGGTTAAAATTTCTCGATAAAAGAGCCGTGCCGTGCTATGGTAAGGTGGTAGAGTCGGGTAGGAAATTATAACGGAGATGAATCACCCATGTCTGATATCGGCCAACGTAAGTATGATCGGGTTCCATCGAAAGTTCTTGCCCAGTTGCGTCTGGAAGATGGGCGGGTTCAGGATGGCATCACCCGTGACATGGGATTTGGCGGCATTTTCCTCCACACCCCGTTACCCCCGTTGGATATTCTCCGTGGCACCCGCGCCAAACTGGTGATGACCCTTTTTGATCGCCCGGTAGAACTATCCTGCCATGTGGCCCACACCAATCAGGAGGGGATCGGGATTCAGTTGGAGAGGGTTTCGTTGGAGTGAGGCCGCAGGGTGGTAGCTTGGCGTCTGTCTTGTTTGAGATGAGCGTGTGTAAGTGGGTGTGCCGATACCATTGAGGGATGATGGCAAGGTTTAACCCCTTTGGAGGGATATCTGGCTTGGGCAGAGTAGGGTGAATTTTATCAGCAATAATAACTTAAATTATTTATCCTCTTATGCACCACTCCTTTGAGGGATCGTTCAAGGTCTAGCTTATGGAGATAATCCATCATGGGAAAGACCATAGCGCGCCATGGCATCCTCCAGGGTGAAGGGTTTGCCGGGGTTGCGTTGGTACTCTTCCCATATCTTTTGAGCGTCTTCAGCATCCTGGTGTTCTTCCACGCTTTCCAGGTATTGCTGAATCGCATCTTTGAGGCATTCTCCAATGGATTTGCCCGTGATTTTGGCCAAGTCAGCCAATTGTTCGGCTGAATCTCCTTCCAGCGTGATGGTTTGCATTTTTATCACTCCTTCAACCCATTAGCAAAAGGGGCTTCCTTGGTACTGTCCCATAGGGCGGTAGCTCTTGCAAGAATTGTTTGATTTGCTGGTATGGAACTTATGAGCTTAACTTTTTCATTTTTCTTTCAGAGGTGCAAGGAGCAGACTGGGAAAGCATGGTTTACTCCCACAACAGAATAAAGGTGTTTAACAGCCCGTTTAGGAATCGGTATTTTTCTATCGCTCATCCGACTGGTAAAAATCAGCACAAGGGAGATGATTTCTGTGTCGGAAACCTGCCAGATTCCCAAAAACTGGCCAAAAGGCGTAACTAGCAGCTTGTCGGATTATCCAGTAACTTACAGCGCAATTATTTGATATTATAGTGAATATGATTCCATCTTCTTCCAAAAAATCATCCAGGGAACGGCCTTTATGAATGTTCATGCTGGTTCTCCGCATTATTACATTTGCGACCTCTGGCCAGGACCAACTCTTCCTTAGGAATTTGTTGAGATTAAATCACAAAGCCGTGCCTCTCTTCGGATCATCCATGTCGGATGCTGGGCACATGCTCGTCGCATATTGGATGAATCCATCAAGACCGGGGGTCGTGATGGAGCCAAAAGATCCACGCTTGTCTCTCACATGTGAGATGCTAAACTGTTTGTGTCTCACAAAGTGCAGTTTGTGAGACGGAAAACATTTTGTGTCTCATGCATGCGCATCAAAATACTTCCATTCCCTCAGCAACGTTGAGAAGCTCACGAAAAGCGTAAATGCCAGGGCGTCTGCCTTTACCTTCTTCCAGGGTGATGAGGAGACCACTCTCCCGCATTTGACTCAACATCCGGTTGGCCGTGGGCTTGGGCACGCCGGAATAATTGGTAAAAGCGGTGGCCGTAAAAATGGGGGTTTGGAAGATAAAATCAACGGCCTTGATGGCATGCTGGGAACGAGTCAACTCTGCCACCTTGGTCTTCATCTGATCGTACAAAGTCAGGATACCACGGGCCTTGGTTTCGTTTTCCCCCGATTGAACCTGAATGGCTTTCAAAAAGAAAGCACACCAACCGGTCCAGTCGCCATCGCGAGAGACAGCGCGCAACCGTTCCTGATAGCTCTCCCGATGGGCTTCCAGATAGCCGCTGATGTAAAAATCGGGACTGGACAACAGTTTGCGTTGTTGCAGAAACAGGGGTATCAGCATCCTCCCAAGGCGACCATTACCATCTTTGAAAGGGTGTAACGCCTCAAATTCCACATGGAGGATGGCCAGTTGTATCAAAATATCGGGCTGGTTGGTACTGTCCAGATAGGCTTCCCAACTGTCCATTCCTTGTTGCAGGTGTTCAGGGGGAATGGGTACGAAGCTGGCCTCTTCCATGGTGCAGCCCGCCGGACCGATCCAGTTTTGATCGGAACGATAACGACCTGGAGATTTGTCCTTGCCCCGGACGCCCTGCATCAGCATTTGATGGGCCATGCGCAGAACCTGTTGGGAAAGGGGACGATGCGCCAGTTCCTGTTCACAGGCTCGCATGGCCTGGCGGTAGTTACGCACCTCTTCCGCATCATCCCGTTTGGTTTGGGTGATGCGGCTGGAACCGCCCCCGGCTTCGATCTCCAGCACCTCACCAATGGTCACCTGGGTGCCTTCAATTTTGGAGGAGAGCACGGCTTCCTGGGTGGTAAGAGGCGAAAGCAATACATGGGCGTTGGGAATGGCTGTCAGTAATCCATCATATCGGGCCAGCCCTGCACTGGCGGGGCCGATCAAAGGAATCAGACGAGACCATTCCAGTTCCACCCATATCTTCCGAAATCAATGGTAGATCGTCCCCAAAGGAAAAATCCTTACCCCTTCAATCCAACGCCTTCCCCACCAACATGGCCATAAAAACAGCCAGGGTGGATTTATCCCAGGGGCGCAAGGTGGCAAACGGGGCGTGTTGTTGGGATTTGGCAGGGTCCACCACGATTCCCCACAAAGGAGAAATTTGGTGGGGCAGTAGGGCATAACGACCATCTCCCAACACGTTGCCATGCTGGGGATGCACCACCAGAAAATGGCCGGACAAGTCGGCAAAACGCACCACATCCCGGCCCAGCACAGAGTTGGCATCCACCCCAGGAAATCCCTTGCTTGCATCAAACCAAGAGGTGCGATCCCCCGGATACAGACGATCCTCTCCCCAAACACCCGGACGCACCGCCACACTCTGCACCATGCCCTGGCTCTTGTAGACACCACGCCACAAAATTAAATTGCCCATGGTGGGCTTAATCTGCACATCCTGAACCTTATCGCCCCGCTGTTGGGCATAGGCCATCACCAATTCAGTCGCCCGCCCATTCTGCCAACCCGCAAGCGTCAACCACAACAAAAACAGAACCAGACCATACTGGGAAAAGGCAGGCCGCGAGCGTCTCACCGCCAGCAGTAAAAAACAAAGCAACACCAAACTGGTCACCGGCTCCACCACCGGCACCAAATTCCACGCCAACCGCATATCACTCAACGGCCACAATAATTGGGTGCCATAGCTGGTGCAGGCATCCAACAAGCCCGCCGTCCCATAGCCCAACAAGGCTGCTCCATACCCCTGACGAAAACTCAGCCATCGTTTCACCCATGGCCAGGCCAGCAGGATGGCAATCAAGGCCCCCAATGGAATAAAGGCAAAGGAATGGGTAAATTGCCGGTGGTATTCCAACTGTAACAGGGGATCCAGGTCCGACTGGATAAAGGTATCCAAATCCGCCAAAGTGGCCGCCAGAAAACCAACGGCAGCCGCCGGGCGCAAGGTTTCCGAACGGCTGCCCGCCGCTGCCAGTGAGCCGCCCAACAAACCGTGGGTAAAAGGATCCATGGAATTATTTCAAGAGGGTGTTGATAAATTTAATCAGGTTGACGGGGGAGACCGGCTCCCGATTGCAGACAATTTGCACATCCAACGCCGCTGCCGCGCTGGCGATAAACAAGGCGGTTTCCGAAGAGATGCCACCTGCCAAACACAAACTGGCCAACGCCAAAAACGCATCCCCCGCGCCAATACGGTCCACCACCTTGGTGGACAAGGCCGGGGTGTGGAGTTGTTGACCTTGCCGATTGTCAATCAGCATCGCCCCATGGGTGCCCTGGGTGATGGCGGTATGGGTGGTGTGCAGCCGAGTGCTGATCCATTGGGCCACCTCACCAATGGGGGAGTGCCGGTTATGGGCCGCCAGACGCGCCTCCGGCTCGTTCAACGAGACAAAATCCGCCCGTGGATAACGGGTGATCACATGATAGCCCCGATTGCCCGAGTTGATCTGGGTATTCACCGCCAAAAAGCGGGATGAATCACAAATGGCCTGTACCATGGCGGTGGTGATAAAACCGTTGCCATAATCAGGAACCACCACCAAATCAAAATTTTTACCATGATCCCGAATCCACTGGCTCAAGGACTCTTCCATGGCAGGGGTGAGGGGGTTTTCGTCATAATGATAAACCTCGAATAATTTATTATTATCCGAGACATAGCGTTTTTTGACCAGGGTGGGGGCCTCTTCAAACTTGTACAGCACCGGTTTGACGTTGGCGGCCAGTTTGGAACGGATGAAGGCCTCCTGCTCCCGATCTTTGCCAATGCCCGCCAACAGGGTAACCTTGGCGGCAAAACCCGCCAGATGGTTGGCCACCGCCAGGGAACCACCGGCAAACAACTCCCGATTGCTGTAACGCACCGCTAAAATATTGCCGCTCTTCCCCGTCTGTCCCAAGGGGGAGACATAGCAATATTCATCAATAATCGCCTCACCAATCACCAGCACCCGCAGTTTGCTCAAGCCCCGCAACTGTTCAACAATTTCTTCGCTGAAATGGTTGGCGCGAAACGATTTTAAATATTCACGGGTGATGGGGGAAAAGACATCAAAATATTCGTTCAACAACGAACTGGAGCTGAACGTTACCTCATCGGTAAAAAAGAGGATTCCCCCATGGGATTCCACCGCCTGTTTTTCCAATAAAATATTGCCGGTGATATCATCCTGGGCATTTTGATAATCCTTGCCCTTGGCATAAACATGGGGTTGCACCGCATGGATGGCCGTAAGACCGCTGGCCTCATGGACGATGGCCACATGGTGGACACAGGCCAGAGAGGACAATCCTTCCGCCCGCAAATGTTCCGGAAAGACGGGACGCCCTGGTCCTTTGGTGATAAAACGGTCGGCAGTCAGGGTGACAATCAGTCGATCCCCTTCCTGTGCCGCCCGTTGCAAATGACGCAGATGACCAGGGTGGAGCAGGTCAAAGGCACCATGACACAACACCAACCGCAACCCTTGTTGGCGGTAGGATGCACATTGCTGGGTCAGCTCTTCCAGGGTGAGAATTTTTTCTTCCACGGAAAAAAGTCCTAAAGGGTGTCCTGATTGGCCAGACATTCGGCCAAATGGTGCAAGACCACCAAGTGGGCAATCTCCACCAGACCATAATGGGATGATGGAATCCAATAATTCCATTGCCCCAGTTGACGCAAGGGATTATCAGGAGCAAACCCTGAAAAAGTCATCACTTGCCCCCCTGCCTGGGTCATGGCCTGCACCGCATTCAGAATATTGGCCGAACGTCCCGAACTGCTGACCGCAATCAATAAGTCTCCTGGACGGGCCAAGATGGACAAAGCGGTGGCATAGGCGTTTTCATAGCCATAATCGTTGGCCAAACAGGTGAGGGTGGCGGGATCGTGGAGAATATGGACCAAACAGTGGCAGGTTTTCAAAAAATCGTTGGCCACATGGGCAATCACCGCATTACTGCCCCCATTGCCCACCAGATAAAGTCTGTTCCTCTCCTGGCGGCTGCCATTCAACAAACCCAACCCCCTACCCAACCCATCTTCCTCCCCCATGACCTGACCATCCATATGGGTAAAAACGCCCCCACGCAGCAAGGCGGCCAATTGATCTGCCTTATGGGTGAGGGAGGGGAGGGGATTCATGGCTTTTTATCTCCCAAATATTGAAACCAGGTAGCCGTCGCCCGAGCGATGGACGCAGGTTCCCAGATCGGAGCACTGCGCCAATCCTCTATCACCGCCAACATGCGCTTCACCCCTTCTTCAAAGGATACCGCAGGCTGCCAGCCCAACTCTTCCACAATTCGTCGGGTGTCGGCAAAGGTGACATCCGGTTCCCCTGGCCGTTTGGGCACATGCACCTTTTCCCCACCCAACAAGGCCACCAACCGGTTGATGCTCTGATGCCCGCCACTGCCCACATTATAAATTTTACCCGATTGCTGGGATTGGGCCGCCATGACAAAGGCGTTGGCCACATCGGTGACATAGGTAAAATCCCGACTTTGCTCCCCGTCGCCCACCACTGTGAAAGGTTTGCCATTCAACTTTTGCGCCAGAAATACTCCAAACACCGCCCCATATGCCCCGCTGGTGCGTGAGCGGGGACCATAAACATTAAACAATCGCAAAGAGACGGTCTGCAATCCATAAACCTGATGCCAATGATTGACCAGCTCCTCCCCCATATATTTGGTAAGGGCATAAGGATACTGGGGCCTGATAGGGGCCTCCTCTGTGGTGGGAACGGTTTCCACCAATCCATAACAGGAGGAAGACGCTGCATAAACCAATCGCTTGACCCCATGGCGACGACACATTTCCAAGACATTAAGGGTGCCCTGTACATTCACCCGGAAATAGTTGTCCGGCTGTTCAATGGATGGCACGATATCCGCCAAACCCGCCAAATGAATAACCCAAGCAACCCCCGCACCCTGTTCATCTGCTGCAAAAGCGGCCTGCAAATTTTGGGCATCGCAAATACTGACCTGATAAAGCTTCACCTGGGGCTGGGAGAGAAGACCTGCAATATTCTCCATCCGACCAGTACTGAAATCATCCACAATGCGCACATGGTGCCCAAGAGCCACCAGGGCTTCACACACATGGCTGCCAATAAATCCCGCTCCTCCTGTGACCAGGGTGATCATGCGGCTTTCTCCGACTTGTGGTTTATCGAAAAATGAAAAACTACCAATCTGCCTATCCTATCGGTTTGTTACAACCAAAAGTGGAGCAATTTATACATGAATTCCCCTCCAGACCAAAGCCTGTTGGGGTCATCTTATGGAAAAAAATAAAAAAATGGTATTGGATAGGGGGGGATCCTACGAAAAGATTGACAATTGGGGGAAGTCGGGCAAAAATTGTAGATTCTTTGGAATTTACCTGATTTTGTTGTGTACTCTGTCAATTTTTGGATTCCTTATCGCCATGGAGATGGTGCATGACTTGGTTCGATTCGCTGCTGAAAAAATGGGGTTTTTCCCCACAGGAGACATTACCCGCAGAGAACCAGGGGGTGATGCAACGAGAGTTGGCAGCTTGTCGGCGTCGGTTGCAGGAGTGTGAGGCGGAGAAAGAGCGACTGGAGCGGGAAAATCAAACCTTGCGGCAAGGCGGTGAACGAGAAACCAAACCAGAGTTTTCCCTCACAGACCACAGCTTTGACTTGGCCTGGGAAGTGGACCATAACCAACGATTGATCCAGGTTTCCAGTAGCACCTACCGTTTGCTGGGCTATCGGGAAGGGGAATTGCTGGGCAAAGCGGCTAACAACCTGTTGGAAGGGGGCTTTTTAGCCCACAAGGCAGGGAAGCGGTCCCTGGAGGGTCACAAGGTACGTCACAAAAATGGTCAATTGCTCTCTTGTCAACTCTATTCTCTGGCATACAGGCAGGATCGCTGGATCATCTTCTGCAATCTCCAAACCGACAGCAATAGTTGCGCGGAAAACCTTGCGCGTTTGCAGAATTTTATCTATCAAGGGGATGGTAAGCCTGCTTTCCTGAATACCACCACCGAAATGGACAACATCCTCTCTTCCCAGTTGGAAGGGGTGATTGAGGAGACGGAAAAGGCCGCCATCGCCATCTTTGGTCATGTCAACGCCCTGGAAAGTTACGCCAGTGAACTGATGAGTTTCATGAACAAGGCCAGTGCCGAGGCCAACTCCATGAACAGTTCATCCCGAGGGCTGATTGGTTCCGATACCGAACAGTTCACCGATCTGCAAACCTTCATCCAACAGACGGAGGAAAAGCGGCAGGGCGAACACCAACAGGTCAATCAGGCCATCGAGGAAGTGCGCACCTTGCGCAAGTTGGTGGCCATGGTTTTGGACATCAGTGATCGAACCAATGTTCTGGCCCTCAATGCCCGTATTGCGGCTGCCCGTGCAGGTGTTCACGGTCAAAAATTTGCTGTGGTGGCCCAGGAGGTACGGCATCTGGCCGAACAGACCGGTACCATGGCCCGCCGCATTGACGAAGGGATCGAACTGGCGGCAGCTTCGGTGGAACGGGTCTTGGCTCAGCGGTTCAATTCGGTGGATGCCCGCCAGGAGGAGCAAATGCTGCATCACGCAGCCGGGCAAATCACCGCATTGGGCAAACATTATTCCGCCTTGCTTTCGTTCAGCGCGGGAACCATTCAGCATGTTTCCGAATGGAACCACAAAATCAATAACGAATTAATGGTCTTAATCAGCAAAACCCAATTCCAGGATATCACCCGTCAGCGTATTCAACAGGTCTGTCGCGCCTTGGAAAAACGGACCAACCACGCCAAAACCCTGATGGATGCCATGCAGCATCCAGAGAAAAACATTCCCCTGCAAGCGTTACGAGTGGACGATCTCATGGAAGAGTACGTCATGGCCAGCCAACGTAGAACCCACCAGCGACTGACCGGGCAAAAAGAGGACAGCCATTCTGGCGAAGGCGAAATCATCTTGTTTTGATCACCCCGTGGAGAAATCGGAGAGCCTCTTTTGAGTCAGAACAGTCAACTCATTGCCAAACATTCTGCCGGAACACCATGGAAGGTGGCGATTGTCGATGATGATCCGGCCATTCATCTACTGGTGGGAAGGTTATTGAGAAATTTTGTCTTCGACGGTTGTGGGGTGGAGTTTTTATCGGCCCACAGCGGTCAAGAAGGCTGCCAGTTGATCAAAAACACCCCCGATGTGGCGGCCATCCTGTTGGATGTGATCATGGAGACCGAACAGGCCGGGTTGGATGTGGTGCGTTATGTGCGTGAAGATTTGCACAACCATCATGTACGCATTCTCTTGCATACCGGTCAATCCAGCCAGTTTCCCATGATGGATGTCATCACCACCTACGACATCAACGACTATCTGGACAAAAGCACCCTCAATCCCCACAAGCTGACCACCGCTCTCACCCTGGCTCTGCGTGGTTTTCGCGATTTGCAAACTTTGAGTGAGCTTAGCCACTTCAATCAAATTCTGGAACGACGGGTGGCAGAGCGCACCGAGGCCCTCTTGCTGGCCAATCAGGAGTTGCAAAAACAACGGGAAAGTTTATTGCTCTCCCAGGAAATCGCCCAATTGGGAAATTGGGATTGGGATTTAGTCCACGATCAATTTGTCTGCTCCCAGGAGGTCAAGCGCATATTCGGTTTTGAGGGGGAGGAAAGCCTGGAAAAATGCTCCTCTTTCCAAAAGTTTCTCATGGGGGTGCATGAAGAGGATCGGGAAAAATTGCAGGTGGCTTTGCAACGTACCCTGAAGGGCAATCAGCCTTTTCAATGCGAACATCGGGTGAGTCGTCCCGACGGGGAGGTGCGCATTGTTCGCCAGTTGGGACGCCTGAGTCGGGGTGATGATGGGGTGGCTGTGCGCCTGGTGGGAACGGTGCATGATATTACCGCCATACGTTGTGCTGAAGATCAATTGGCCATCGCCACCCGCATCTTCGGCTCTGCCATGGAAGAGGCGGCAGAACATCTTACGTTGACCACCAAGGTGTTGGAAAATGCCATCGAGGGGGTGATGGTGACCGATATCTGGGGGGTGATCCAGTCGGTCAACAACGCCTTCAGCGATATTTCCGGCTACAGCCAGGAAGAAGCCATCGGACGCAGTGCCATGGCCTTACGCTCCGACAAACACGAGCAATCCTTCTATGATGCCATGTGGCGATCCATGCAGCGGCATGGTCGTTGGCGGGGAGAAATTTGGAATCGTCGCAAGAATGGGGAGGCCTATCCTTCGCTGCTCACCATTACCGCCATCAAGGATCGTAACAGTGAACCCACCCATTATGTCTATGTCTTCCATGATCTCACTTCGGTGAAGCAGAGTCAGGAAGCTTTGCAATATCGCACTTACCACGATGCACTCACCGATCTGCCCAATCGGGAGCTGTTCAAGGATCGGGTGATGCAGGCCATTCGCCAGGCCCACAGGGAAAACAATCGGGTGGCGGTGGTAACCTTCGATCTGGACCTGTTTTCACAGGTCAACAGCAGCTTAGGTCATGCGGCAGGCGATTTGGTCTTGCAAGAGGTGGCCAACCGCTTGCGGGAGTTGGTGCGGGATGGGGATACCATCAGTCGCCTGGGAGGTGACATGTTTGCCTTTCTGCTGCGGGAGGTGGATCATGTGCGGGACGTGATGAAGGTCACCCGCAAGCTGATGACCGCTTTTCGCCTTCCCTTCCATGCGTCTGGCCAAGAGTTGGTATTAAAGGCCAGTGCGGGAATTGCCATCTATCCTGCCGATGGCACCGACGATGGTACCTTGTTGAAAAATGCCGAAATCGCCCTCACCCGCGCCAAAAAAGCGGGACGGGATAATTTCCAGTTCTATACCCCAGGAATGGCCGAACAGGCTGCCAAACGTCTGACCTTGGAAAACGATCTGCGTAAGGCTCTCGAGCGCAATGAATTCATCCTCTACTATCAGCCCAAAGTGGACATTCAGGCGGGTCGTATCGTCGGGATGGAAACCTTGGTGCGATGGAACCATCCCCTGGAGGGGTTGTTGCTGCCGGGTGAATTTATCGGGGTGGCAGAAGAAACCGGCTTGATTGTCGCATTGGGTGAATGGGTGCTGCGTAACGCTTGTATACAAACCAAAAAATGGATGGATGAGGGCCATCCTGAATTATGTGTGGCGGTCAATCTGTCTGCCCGGCAGTTTCGCCGCAAAGATATTCTGGAAACGGTGGCCGATGCCTTGCGTGAATCTGGTTTGCCTGCCCAGCATTTGGAGTTGGAAATTACCGAGAGCATGCTCATGGAGGACGTGGAGGGGGCCATCGAAATTTTGGTGGGTCTCAAGGAAATGGGGTTGACCATCTCACTGGATGATTTTGGAACTGGTTATTCCTCCCTCAACTATCTGCGACGTTTTCCCATTAACTCCTTGAAAATCGACCGTTCCTTCATTCGTAATCTACCCACCGATTCGGAAGGGGCCACCATTGTCTCAGCCATCATTTCTCTTGCGAGAGATCTCAATTTAAAGGTGGTGGCGGAAGGGGTGGAAACTGTTGAGCACATGAACTTTCTGAAATCCAAACGTTGCGATGAGGTGCAGGGCTTCCTGGTCAGTCGTCCCATTCCCCCAGATGATTTTTCCAGTCTGCTGCACACTTTGGCGGTGGTCAGACAGTAATTCAAAAGATGGCGCGAGCGGATTCAGGAAGAGGGGCTGGGTTGCTCTTGTCTTTCAATTCCATGGTAAGCTGGTTGATCCTTTGGCTGGCCTGCTGAAGAATGACAAAGGCCAGTTCAGGATTCTGATGAATGCAGCGTAAAAATTCAATTTTATCCAGCAACAGGATTTCTGTGGGGCCACAGGCACGTACCCCTGAAGGACGCGGTGCCTCTTCAAACAGAGAATGAATGCCAAAACATTGTTGGGGAGCCAATACCGCCAGAATACGCTCTTCACCATCAACGGTTTTTTGAAAAACCTCCACCTCTCCTTTTTGCACCACTCCCAAAGCGGGCAACACATATCCCTGCGGCAAGATCACCTGGCCATCCTGGTATCGACGAAGAAAGGGTGAATCACCCGAAAAAAATTTGCCAAACAGGTTCATGGGGTTTCCCCATGGGCAACAGGTCTGCTACTGGATAGGTATCCTTCATATCCCACCCCTTGCTGATTCATCTGCCGCATACGCTGATGCAAAACCTTCAAAATGCGAAATCCCAACATGGGATCCTCCTGCAAACGGCGCAGAAACGCAGATTGATCGATGGTCATCACTCGACTCTCCCCCTTGGAGCGAATGGTGGCAGAGCGGGGAGCCTGGTTGAAAAGGCTCATTTCACCAAAAAACTCGCCATGGGCCAGGGTGTTGATCACCTGGCCATCCACCACCACTTCCAGGGTGCCTTTCTGAATTTGAAACATGCAGGTACCCTCTTCCCCCATGGTGACAACCGTTTCACCATCCAGATAGAGCCTGCCCATGGCCTCCTGACTCATGCTACCCCCTTACCCAGCAAGGCGTTAAGGCTCTCCCAGGCCAGACGACCCAGAAAGGCCGGATGAACGGTGCGGGATAAGATGGAGGCATAACTGTTGGAACCGGTAAAGGTATCCCACAAAACCATAGACATATCCCGTTGTTGAGCGGAAAGATTTTGCTCCTGTGTGACCATGCGCAACATGCCACGGGAGAGAAAAGGCAAATGTTTGAATAAATCTACGGTAAGAAAAACCGCCTTGCCAATGGTGTTATCCCAATCCAATTTGCGACAAACCGGTCGGTAATGGCGGGCAAAATCCTGACGGGAGATGCCATAGATTAAAGCCGTGGTGGCCAGGGCTTTGGCGGTTCGGTAGGCCGCCCCGTTGCCATCCTTGTACAGGCGACTGACTGCCGCATCCCCCACCAAGACCACACGATCGGAAAAGGGGGGATCTGCCGCTCCCAGGCAAACTTCAGGACGACACATGCAAGCATGCGGGGTCAAGTCCACCTCGGCGGGAAAACAGTTTTTCACCAGCGGATGGGTGAGAAACTGCATGGCCAAATCCTTATCCAAATCCCGTCCCAGCATCACCACCGTCACATATTCCCCCTTGGGAATAACCGCCGCAAAATCCACTCTGGGCAGGCGAACCAAAAAAACATGCATGGTGGAGCCAAAATGGCGTAACACCCCCTCCCGGCCCAGATGAATTTCCGTCACAAAGGCTTTGGTGGTTGTGGGATGGCGAAAAGAGAGGGCGGAGGGATCAAAAATGGCCAGACCATTGTTGTTGACCCCCACCGCCCCCACCACCAGATCAAAAGCCCGCTCTCCCATGCCTTTGGCATGGACCTTGGGCAACGTTCCCTCCCGACTGACCCTGGTCACCCGGTTGGGGTGCACCACCGCCCCCTTGGCCACCGCCCGCTCCAGCAAAAAACCATCAAAACTTTGGTAAGATACCCGTTGGCCGGGATCCTGGGCCGTGCAGGCTTTACAGTTTAAGGGGCCAGCTCCCCGATACAGGGAGGCGATACGCATTTCGTCCAAGGGGGTGGTAATACTCACCGCGCCGTAATCGGTATGCAAACGGTAGGAGTCCACCCCCCGTTGCACCACCCCTGGGGGCAGGTTGATTCCTTCCATGGCCAACATTTGCATCAGGGTTTCGGAAATCACCCCGCCGCAATGGTTACATCCCTTGGGACCGGGGGCAGAAAATTGGGCTGGTTCATAAATTTCCACATTCAGGTGGATGCCCAAATCCTTGGCCATTTCCAGGAGAAAGAAGGCGGTTAGGGAGCCGGAAGGTCCACCGCCCACAATGGCAACACGGGAATAATGGGTAAGCTGCATGGTCAGACCACCTGCCTGAAATCAAAAATGTTCACCAGCATGTTGGGAGGTGAACAGAAAAAACTGGCTCCCCGATTGCCAACTGTCCGGTGACAGTCCTGCCTTCACCGACAGGTGGGAGAGGGTTTGTTCCCGGTTCCATCCTTGTTCCACCGCCACTTCCGGCAAATAGACCGCCTGGTGTCCTGCTTTGCTCATCACCACTCCATGGATGCCAGGTTGAAAGGCTTCCGGTTCCGCCACCTCCTGCAACGGACTCAACACACTGACTTCCACCTCAAGAGAGGCGAGTTCATGGGCTTCCACCGGTGAAAAACGGCTATCCCGCAAAGCTGCCAGCAAGGCATTGTTGACCACCGCCTGATGCAAAGGTTGTTTGGGCAGAATGGTGCCGATACATCCTCGCAATTGGCCATTTTTTTTCAGGGTGACAAAAGAACCGGCAGGACGACGCAAGGAGGCGGGCAGATTAAATTGGTCCGCCACTTGATCCGCATCCACCTGTTGCTGGTGAACCACCCCTTGAGTTAAAGCATGCCGCGCCACCGCAAGCAGCAAGGAAAATTCCTGGGAGGATACCTCCACACTCTCTTGTGCCAAGGCCAGGGAGATCATCCACCAGGGTAGCAGCAGCCAGGAAAACCATTTCATCTTCATCATCCCAGCCAGGGGTGGGGGGCGTGGAAGTCGGCCTGGGAAAGGGGAATTTCTTGTTGTCCCCCTTCAATAGAGGGAAACTCCACCAAGGAAGCCAGCAATAATAAGAACATGAATTGACGACGATTCAAAGGGATATCCATCACCAGACTCCTGCCAGAAGATGATCACAAGTCGGACAACGGCCCTGTTTCAACCTATTTTCCTGGACGGCATGCCCAAAACGACGGATCAACAAGGTGCCATCTTGTGGACAAAAGGTGTTCTCTCCCTGTTGACCGGAAATGTTGCCAATATAGACATGGTGTAATCCCACATCTTTGGCCACCTGTCGGCATTTGATCAAGGTTTCTTCTGGGGTGGGGGGCAGGTTTTGCAGACGATACATGGGGTGGAAACGGGAAAAATGCAAAGGAACCTCCGCTCCCAACTCGGACAAAATCCATTTGCACATGGCACGAATTCTCACCAGATCATCGTTCAGGGTGGGCACCACCAGATAGGTGATCTCCAGCCAGACCCCTTCCTGGCGAAAGATGGTCAAGGCTTGCAGGACAGGTTTCAGGGAGGCCCCGCAAATATCCCGATAGAAGCCTTCATCAAAGGCTTTGAGATCGGTATTGGTAGCGTCCATCACCCGGCAGAGCTGACGCAACGGTTTTTCATTGATATATCCGGCGGTCACCAGGACATTTTTCAAGCCTTTTTCCCGCGCAAGTGTGGATGTCTCCAGGACATATTCATAGAAAACAATGGGTTCTGAATAGGTGTAGGCGATGGAAGGACATTTTTCCTGCAGGGTGTAGTGAATAATCTGTTGGGGCGGGGCGTGGAAAACCTGTTCCATCTGGGTGCCATCCCGTTGGGAGAGCTGCCAGTTTTGGCAAAAGCGACAGTGGAGATTACAGCCTGCCGTGGCCAGGGAAAAGATGGTGGAACCTGGTAAAAAGTGAAAGAGGGGCTTTTTTTCCACCGGATCCACATGAACAGCGGACGGTCGCCCGAAGGTGGAGGCCACCAATCGCCCCCCCAGATTGACCCGCACCCGACAATCTCCCGCCCCACCAGGGGGAATGGTGCAATAATGGGGGCACAAGTCGCAAATCACCTGGTTCATGTCACGGCACCTTTCGATACCACATGGCCTCCCGGTCGCTCAGACGCTGTTGGCGAATTTGTTGTTGCAGGGTGTCCACATCCACCCGTCGCCAACCGCCTGGAGATTCATGGCTGGCATCCAGGGCGTCTTGCCAGTGGATCATGAGGAGGGCCAGGGTAACCACGGTAAAGAGCAGCCATAGCACAGGGAGTTTTCTATTATCCACATTTTGTCCCTGGCGGGCCAATGAATTATGCAATTCATGCTCTGGCAGGCAGCGATAACAGTGGAGACACCCCCCATCCCAGGAGGATTCCACCGCCACATCGCAATGGCTGATGCGCCGGTGGGGCAACAGGCGGGCCAGCAGGGCGAAGCGGTTGCCGAGAGACAGGATTGCCCCCAAAGGACACCACCAGCGGCACCAATAGCGAAAGAAAAACAGGGATGCCAGGAGGGAGAGGATTGCCAACCCGGCCAATAACTGGGAAAGGTGGTCGGAAAAGAGGGATTGCATGGGGTTAAAAGAGATCCAGGAGGGGGAATCCGTCCACCAGAACAGGGAAAAGCTTCCCACCATCACCCCACCGCGCCACCAGGGGGCCAAGGCATCATGGGAAGCGGAACGCCGCCATCCCAACAGTTTGCCTATGCGGGAGAAAAACTCTTGCAGGGCACCAAACGGGCAGAGAAAACCACAATAAAGTTGACCGAACAACAGTGTCATGCCCACCCCTGCAAGAGCCATCAGGGTTCCCAAGGGGTTGCTGCTCCAGGAGGGCCAACGTCCCAGGGAGAGGTTGGCCACGTCCACTTCATGCCACAGGGCGTTGGTAGAAAAGCCGAGAAGGAGCAGGGAGAGGGCGAGAAAAAGCAATCGTTCCCGTTCCCGCTGTCGCCAGACCACAGGGATCAACAATAAAAATAACAAGGCCAATGGATAGAGCCATGGGTGGTGGTTGTGGCTGGTGGTGGCCTGGTGGGTAAGTTGCAGGTGGAAGCCGTGTTGCAGGGCCTGGCGGGCGGTGGTATCCAGAATGGCCAGGGCGGCTTTGCTGGTGATGGTGGCCCCGCTCATGCCATCCACCCCCGCCTCTTGCAGGGAGGTGCGGGAAAAATCGTGACCTTGCAACCCTTCCAGCCAAATATCTACCCCTTCGATATAGGAGGGGGTTTCATGGGAGTGCAGGTGTCTTGCTGCCAGTAACCGTCCTTTGTGATCCAGGGCCACCAACAGGTTGAGGGTGCCCGCATAGCCGCGAATTTCTCCGGCAACGGGTTGGCTGGCCAACACTATTTGGTCCGGGCGCAAATAGTGGGGGAAGGGATTTTCAGAAAAGGTGAGGTCGTTATTCCCGGTCACCTCTTGCAACACTTCGGGGGTGAAGCGAGTTTGGGGAGGGGGTTGCATCTCCTTGTGGAGGATGGCCAGCAGCCAGCAGGTTAGGGCCACTGCGGTCAGCAGCATGGCGAGAGGAGACCAGCGAAATTGGGGCAGAGCGTGGTGTACCAGCCAACGGTCAGACAACAACAGGGAGCCAGCGGCCAGGGTGGTGAGAAGGGCGATGACCACCCCGGTTTGCTCCATGCCCAGCAAGGGGATCAACAAACTGCCGGTGAAGAGTCCTCCCAGGGCACCGCCCAAATGATCGGCAGCTTCTACCAGACCGCTGGCGGTCATGGCTTGTTGTTGATTGGTGAGGGCTACGCCAAGAGGGAAGATGGTTCCTGTTGCCAGGCCCAACAAGAGGGACAAGCCCCAGCACCCGGCCTGGCGCATGAACAGGGATTGTTGGGACAGGGTTGCAAGTGTGTATGGCAGGGCCAGGGCCAAGAGGGCGATGAAAAACAGGAGGATGACCATGGGCCATAAGGGAAGCTGCCAGCGTTGGCCTATCAACCAGGCCCCCAGGGCCAACCCGGCCATGAACAGGCCATTGAGCAGGGCTATTTGACTGAAGACCGCCCCCACCATGGCTTGAAAACCGTAGAGGACCATCAATTGCAAACCCATGGCTGCCAGTCCGCCCATGGCCACCCCTGCCATGCCACTGTTTCGTTGCCAGTTTTGTTGGCTGCGTTGACCGGTGATGCCGGTCAGGGAGAGATAAAGAAAAAAGAACAGGGCAGGCAAGAGAAAGGGCCAAATGCCCAGACGGCGCACCCCTTCCAGCAAGTTGCCCGCCTCCGAGTGGGTCAATTTACTCCACAAAAGGAGGTTGAGATAAAAATGCACCGGTCGTTGGTCTGAGTTGATTTCACCATTGGCCTTGTCCAATTGCAGGCGGAGGGTGCGGGTTTGTTCTGTGGGAAGCAGGGAGAGGAAGGCAATGGCGGGCAGATTGTCCCCCTCTGGTTGAAATTGTTGATGACGTTTGGCCAGTAGAGAGGGTTGACTGGTTACCACTCCAGGTTGGGAGGATGCACAAAAGAGTTGTTTGTCCCCAGGGGCCACGCTGCGATGGGGTAAGGTGAGGGCAAGGGTGCGGTCCATGGTGGCACTGTAGCTGATAATTTCATGCCCCATATAGTTGGAGGCACTGCTGATGGTGGTGCACACCACCCCGGCAGGTGAGAGGATGCGGGAGAGGGAGAGGTGAAATTCACGGGTGTGGAGTCGGTTTTGCCGGGCGTTGACCGGTTCCCCGCTCAAGATGACCACCAGGTCGTAGGTGTTTGCTTGGGTGTTTTGCACAAAGGCGCGGCCATCGGCCACCACCAGGGAGAAGCGGGGGTCCTGCATGGCCAGTTGGCTGGTGGCGGGCAGCCAGGGTTGCAGCATGGCCAAGGCGGTGGGGTCCTCTTCAACAAGGGTGAGTTGCTGGATGGGATAACGCAGCATCTCTTCCGGTAATCCGCTTTCCACCCCTCCCAACAGTAAAATGCGTAGGGGGGAGGGGGATTGGGCCAGCAGATAGGCGGCGGACAAGCGGGCACGGCGGGAATCGGGAAAACTCTCTCCCAGGCGACCATCGTGAAGCAGGGAGTATTGATTGCCCAGTTGGGCGAGGGTGACTTGTCCGAAGCGACTTTCCACCGAGTCCACCCGTTTCATTCCGGTGTGAACCATCTTGAAGTGGCGATCTTCCAGCAGGGCAAGCAGGGGTTGACCAGGCCAGGGCAGGGCCAGCAGACCGAAAGCAATGGCCAATAGAGTGGAGATTCGGCGCGAGGCGGGGGGGTCTTGCAGGAGGTTGGTCAGCAGCAGCAAGGAGGAGGTGAGGGCGAAGGTGGCCCAACTACCCAGGGATTCCACCAGAAGAAAGGTGAAGAGTACACCACCCAGCAGGGCACCCAGGGATTCCACCAGGTACAGGTGGGTGATGGATTGGACGGTTCCTTTGCTGGTGGAGAGTTCCGTCAATAATCGGCAGGCGGCGGGAAAGATCATCCCCAGCAGGAGACCTCCCGGCAGGGTAGCCGTGGCGGTGAGGAGCAGGAAGGAGCCTAAGGGGATGAACTCGCTTTCCGGAACCTGGAGCAGGAAGCGGGAAAAGCGCAGGAGCAACATGCCTGCCAGCAGGGCCAAAGGCAGGGCGACCACCCCCCTTTGCAGGATGCGCTGATAGTTGGTTAACCGGGTGGCCAGGAAGCCTCCCAGACCGATCCAGGCCAACCAGCTACCGTAGAAGGCCCCCAAGGCCAGTTCCACTCCCTGGAAGGCGGCCAGCAACTCCCGCAAGAGGACGGCCTGGCTGCATTGGGTAAAACCACCCACGACCAGCAGCAAACCCAGCAGGCGGGAGGAGGGGGACATGGAGAGACTCCGAGAAACTATTGGGGAGGGGTCACCATGCTGTTGTGGAGCTGTAACCGTTCCACAGTTTTGCCAGCCAGAATATGTTGGGCGATGATTTCATCCACATCTTGTTCGCTGCGATAGTGATACCACACCCCTTCTGGATAGATGACCAGCACCGGTCCCAGTTCGCAACGATCCAGGCAACCGGACTGGTTGACCCGAATGTCCATGAGTTCCGGCATCATCTTGGCTTGGGATTTGAGATAAGCGTGCAAGGCCACCGATCCTTTGCCTGCACAATCGCCACGGGGGTGGCCAGCCGCCCGTTGGTTGACGCAGCAAAAAATATGGATGCGGTAGAAGGGTTTTTCAGGAGAAGTTTCCATGGTGGCATTTTTCCGCAGAAGGGATGGATCCAGGAGGTCAGCGGAAGAATGTTACACCAGCTTGCTGCCGGTCGAAAGATGCAACCAGTCGGGTGTTGGTATGTTTGGTGGATTTTGTGTGTTCTTAGGCGGTTTGGCCACTTCCCGCCTCTTGATCCAGTTGATCCAGGTAGACAAACAATTCGGCCCGTAAGGTGCAGAATTGGTCCATCTGGTGGGAGGCTTCATCAAAGCGGCCTTGTTCGCCCATGGTCAAGAGGGCGTTCACCATGGCGGGAAGTTTGGCCCACCGATCTTCCAGGGTGCGGAAGGTGGCCATGGTTCCAAAGCGTTGACGACCTTCACCGGACAGCCAGCGGGCAAAAATGTTGTCTTCAATCAGGACTTTTTTCTGGTGGTCGTTCAGAACCGTGCGACCGGAGATGACCGTTTCGATTTCACCTGCCAGGCGGAGCAGACTTTCCTTGAGCTGGGTAAGATCCCCAGCTTGTTGCCCAACCTTGAAGCCTTCTTCTGCCTGGCCCAGGGAGATGGCGGTGGCTTCCACGGCCCCGGTCAAATGGACCAATTGACCTACCGATCCTTTGATGAATTGCACCAGATTGAAGGCCCGTTGTAGATCTCGCGCCCCAAAGGCTTCCTGGGTGGTTTCCGCCGATTCGATGATGGAGAGAATATAGCGTTGGGCAAGGGCCACCTTTTCGGAGACATCCTTGACGAATCCTCCCATGGTTTCGGAGGAGCGGGCAATGGCCCCGGCGGATTCGGAGGCTTGTTGGGTGGATTGGGAAATTTCCAATGCCGCCGATTCCAACTCGTTGGCACTGCGGGTGACCGATTCGGAGGCCATGGCCACCCCTTGCACGGAGCGGCTGATTTCGTCGGCGGCGCGGGTTTGTTCCACGACTGATTGGACAATTTCTGCATTGACTTTGGCAATATTGGAGATGGAATCCACCACCACGTTCACCGAACGGGAGGCATCCACCACATTGCTGCGCATTTCCTGAATGCGCAGACCAATCTGACCGCTGGCTTCCTGGGCTTGTTGGGCCAAATTTTTCACCTCTTTGGCCACCACGGCAAAGCCCAATCCTGCCTCGCCTGCGCCCGCTGCCTCGATGGCGGCATTGAGGGCCAATAAATTGGTTTGCCGGGCGATGCCATTGATCAATTCCACCGCCTTGCCCACTTCTGTGGCCGATTGGGACAGTTTATCCATGACCGAGAGAACATCTTTGGCCCGATTGTTGGCTTCACCGGAGGTGTCGCTGGCCATTTCACAACGGCTGCGAATTTCGCTGAAAGAGGCACTCATCTCTTCCAGGGCGGCGGCCACGGTGGAGACCTCCTGATTGACATTGATCAGGTTGCGGTTGACATCCCCCAGATTGGCGTTCATCTCTTCGGCAGCCGCAGCCATGGCGGCCACATTGTCGCTGGAGTCTGCCGCGGCCTTGGAGTTGCTGCGGATATGTTCGGTGAGTTGATAAATATTGCCAAAGACCACTTCGATATTGTCGGAGGCCGCCCGGATGGAGCCATGAATCTGTTGGATGGCCTCCACCATACGGTTTTGCTCCCCCACCATTTTTTTCATGACCAGGGAAATATCGTCAGTGTCGCTGTTGAGCTTTTGTTTGAGATCTATCAACAGCCGCACACAGGCTTTGATGCCTGCTGACTGTCCCAATACGGTTCGCAGCATGCGGGATAGACCGTGGGCCATGGTGTTGACATCGCTGCCGATGGCGTCGATTTCATCGCCTCTGGCTCGAACCTGCACCCGGTGGGTCAAGGAGCCTGCGGCAATTTCGCGAATGACCTCTCCGATGGCCCGCAAGGAACCGGTGATGCGCCGGGCGATATACCAGGCAACCCCCATGCTGGCTACCATGCCCAGGAGCAGGGCAAACCAGGTGGTGGTGCGCACGTCACCGATGGCGGTGCGCAGGCCCCCCAACTCTTCCAGCATGGTCTCTTCTTGTCGTTGGGAGAGGGCGCGGATGACGGTTTCCAACTTGTCGGCGCGGGGCATGGCCTCTTCCGCCAGCAGGGCATTGCTCTGATTCCAGCGGGGACCGCGACGAATTTCAATGATGCGTTGGGAGAGTCCTTTTAACGTACCGTGGGATTTGACAAAGGTGGCCATGGCCTCCTTTTGTTCATCCAGCAGGACGGCCCGCTGGATCATGGCCATGGCCCCTTCGGTGCGTTGCCAATTTTTTTCAAAGGAGGCGGGCAGGGATTCCTGACCGGTGATTAAAAAGGCGCGCAAGTCGGCCATGGCCAGGGCGAAACCACCCCGCAGGTCGGCCATGGATTTTAACAATTGTTTGCTGCCTTTGATTTCAGCGGCATCTTCTGA
>JADFXB010000220.1 GCA_015233935.1 Magnetococcales bacterium
GTCTGGATGAAATCACCACCACCCGGGAAACCCAAGTGGCCCATTTGACCCCTACAGGCAACATCAACAACTACATCATCACCCCAGAGCAATTGGGCTTACCACGCGCCACTCCCGAATCTTTGCAAGGTGGGGATGCCCCCTTTAACGCCCTCATCGTCCGGCGGGTGTTGGCAGGGGAAAAAGGGTCTGCACGGGATATCGTTCTGTTGAATGCGGCGGCTGCCATTCATGTGTGCCAGCTGGTTCCCTCCCTCCAGGAAGGTTTGGTGCGGGCGGCACAGGTGGTGGATCAAGGTTTGGCCCAACACAAACTGGAGCAGTTAATCCACTGCTCCAACGGTTGAGCGAGAGAGGCAGGTCATGGCCGAGGCAACCATTCTGGATCGTATTGTCCAACGCAAGTGGCAAGAGGTGGCAGAAGCCAAGTCACGCATCAGTGAGCACCAACTTTTGGAAAAGGTGGCGGAGCAAAAACCTCCCCGCCGTTTTCTGGCCGCTTTAACTCAGACCATCGCCTTACAACAACCAGCCATCATTGCCGAGGTCAAGCTGGCTTCCCCTTCCAAGGGTAGGATCTATCCGGCGGACCATCCTTTTGATCCCGCCTGGATAGCCGAGGGGTACGCCCAAAATGGGGCCTCCTGTATCTCTTGCCTCACCGACAAGGATTTTTTCCAGGGAGACAGCCACTATCTTACCGCCATTCATCAGCGGATTGGGTTGCCCGTCCTGCGCAAGGATTTCATGGTGGACCCCTACCAGGTAGCCGAAGCGCGGGCCATGGGGGCGGATGCTATTCTATTGATCATGGCCATCCTTTCCGATAACCAGGCCGCCGAATTGGAAGATGCCGCCCATCAACTGGCCATGGATGTGCTGGTGGAGGTTCACGACGAAGAGGAGCTGGAGCGTGCCCATGAACTGCGCACCTCTTTGTTGGGCATCAATAATCGCAATCTGAAAACCTTCCAAACCTCCCTGGAAACCAGTGTCTTGTTATCCCGTCGTGCCCATGCATCCCGCCTGGTGGTGGCGGAGAGTGGCATTCACAGCCGTGAAAATATGGACTATCTGCAAAGCCATGGCATCCACGCCTTTTTGATCGGTGAAATGTTTATGCGCCATCAAGAGCCGGGAAAAATGTTGGGTGAACTGTTGGGGCGCACCCCATGATCCGGGTCAAGGTTTGTGGCATCACCTCCATTGATGATGGATTGGCCGCCGTGGAAGCGGGGGCCGATGCCATTGGCTTGGTCTTTTATCCCCCCTCACCGCGCCATGTCTCTCCCCAGGAGGCGGCGGAAATCGTCGCGGCCATGCCCCCTTTTGTCACGGTGGTGGGGTTATTCGTCAACATGCCAGCCCTGGAAATAGGCCAAATCGTCCGCCACTGTCGCCTGGAGCACATTCAACTACACGGGGACGAAAGCCCGGAGGAGTGTCGCAATCTGCCCGTGCGGGTGATCAAGGCGGTGCGGGTGGCCTCTCCGGAGGATCTGTTGGGGTTGGATCGCTATCCAGTGGAAGCCCTGTTGTTGGATGCCAAGGTGAAGGGTCTTTACGGAGGAAGTGGTCAAAGGTTCGACTGGCACATGATTGAATCGACCAAACTGCCCAAGCCGGTGATTCTGGCCGGTGGCTTGGAACCGGACAATGTGGCCCAGGCGGTCTCCCTGGTGCGTCCCTATGCGGTGGATGTTTCTTCCGGGGTGGAACGGGCACCGGGGATTAAAGATTTTCATAAAATGGTGGCCTTTATCCAGGCGGCCCGCCAGTGAATCCTCGGATTCCCATTGCCTTGCCCACATTGGGAAAAGAAGAAGCCGATGCGGCAGGCCATGCCATTCTCTCCAATTGGGTGACTCAAGGTCCCAAGGTATTGGAGTTTGAAGCCGCTTTCGCCAACAGAGTTCATTCCTCCCACGCCTGTGCCCTCTCCAGTTGCACCACCGCCCTGCATCTGGCCCTGAAAGGTGTTGGTGTCACTGCCGGTGATGTGGTTCTCACCCCCAGCCATACCTTTATCGCCACCGCCAATGCAATTCGTTATTGTGGTGCGGAACCCTGGTTTATCGATATCGAAGCCGACACCCTCAATATATCCCCCGATAAAATTCAAGAATTTCTGCACACCCAGTGTCGTCTGGAAAATCCGCCACGTTTAAAATCTCTGAAAAAATTCACCCCATTGGGTGAATCTCCCCTTCGCAAGGTTAAACGTCCATCCGGGCGGATTGCCGCCATTTTAGCGGTTCATCAAATTGGAATGCCTGCGGACTTGGCGCGTTTGCGCACCATCAGCCAAAATTATCACATTCCCCTGGTGGAAGATGCGGCCTGTGCCATCGGTTCCAGTTACCAATTGGATGGAGTGTGGCATCCGGTGGGAAAACCGGTGGGAAAAGCGGTCTGTTTCAGTTTTCATCCGCGTAAAATTCTCACTACAGGTGATGGGGGCATGCTCACCACCGATTCAGTGGAGATGGACCGTAACTGTCGTCTGTGGCGACAACATGGCATGAGCGTCAGTGACCTGGTTCGGCATGGTGTCTCCCCGGTCCAACAGGAGGAGTATGTAACCACCGGATTCAACTATCGCCTGACCGATATCCAGGCGGCTGTGGGGGTGGTGCAGTTGTCCCGGCTGGATAGTCTCCTGCAACAACGTCACCATCTGGTGGCAAACTATCTGCAGGGTTTGGCAGGGGTGGAAGCTCTTCGTTTGCCCCACGCTCCCGATTATGGACGCACCAACTGGCAAACCTTTATGGTTTCCTTACGCAAAGGTTCCGTCAAACGGCGCGACCGCATCATGCAGCAATTACATCAACAAGGAATTGCCACCCGACCGGGCATCATGTGTTGTCATCGCTGCCCTCCTTACCAGGCGGCATGGAAGGATCGAGAATTACCAGAGAGTAGCAAGGCAAGGGATCGGGGAATTGCTTTACCCCTCTATCACCAATTAAGGGATGAGGATCAACAACGGGTGGTGGATGCTTTGCTCGAATGTCTGCAGGATGGGAAAGAGAAATAATTGATCATCTCTTTTGTCGGTCACGTTTTTTACTTTTTACACTTTCCAATTCAGGGTCAAAAAACCGATTGCGGCTGATGGTTTCCGCAACCAGGGCGGCCTCCAACAGGGAACGGTGGTCCGCAATTCCTTGGCCAGCAATATCATAAGCGGTGCCATGATCAACACTGGTACGCACAATGGGTAACCCCAAAGTAATGTTCACCGCCTGACCAAAGGCCAGCATTTTGATGGGTATCAGGGCCTGGTCATGGTACATGCAAACCACGGCATGAAACCGCTTACGCGAGTCGGGATGAAAGAGACTGTCCGCCGATAAAGGACCATGCACCGCCAACCCCTCCTTGCGTAATTGCTCACACAAAGGTTGGATCATCTCCACCTCTTCCTGACCAAACGCACCATCCTCCCCTGCATGGGGGTTGAGTCCGGTTACTGCCAGTACCGGTTTATCCAGGCCAAAGTCCACTTGCAACGCCTGATAGGTGGTGGTAATCACATGTCGCAGCAGTTGGGGCGTCAGAGTGGCCGCTACCTGATTGAGTCCGATATGAATGGTGGCTGGGACCACCCGCAAACCACGTCCTGCCAGCATCATCACCGGTTGGGGGGTTTGGGTGAGTTCTCCCAAAAATTCGGTATGACCGGGAAAATGAAATCCGGCCTGGTGCAACACCCGCTTATTAATCGGTGGGGTGACAATGGCCGCAACCTCCCGCTCCAGTGCCAGGCGGCAGGCGGTCTCAATGCTCTCTATGGTGACGGCGGCATGGCTGACATCCGATTGACCCGGAAACAACAGGTTGCCATCCAGCATACTTTTGACGGGATAGACCGCCAGCTGGTCGCTGGCCACCTTTTTTGCATCGGAAGCTTTGCTCACTAAATGGGGTTGAAAGTTCAAGCCCATGCGCAGGCTGCAACGATGCAAAGGAAGGGGGTCCCCCACATAAAGCCAGGGGAATCCTTGCCGATTGCGATGGAAAAAGGCCTTTAACATCACCTCCGGCCCAATTCCCGCCGGATCACCCATGGTAAAGGCCAGAATGCCAGGGGGCGACTTATCCATCAACGCAATTCCACAAAGGCACGCAAACGCAGATCACGCAACCATTGGCGAAATTTAATTTGGGATTTGGCATCCAGAACCCGTTTTTCCAACTCATTGCGCATGGCAGACAGGGAGGAGGCGTCTTGGGTGCGACGTTTTTCCACTTTGATCAGGTGCCAACCAAAGGCGGTACGAACCGGTTTGCTTAGGACACCCGGTTCCAGGGAGAAGATGACCTGTTCAAACTCCGGGACCATCAATCCGCGACCTACCCAACCCAGATCTCCGCCTTCCTTGTTGGAACTGTCTTGGGAATATTTTTTGGCTCCTTCATCAAAGGGGAGTCCCTTTTCAATCTCGTGCCGAATTTTTTCAATCTTTTGTAAGGCTTGCTCTTCCTCTTCGGGCAAGGCCTTGCGGGGAACCGTGATCAGGATATGACGTACCTTCACCTGTTGCATGGTTTCAGGAGAGGAGGAGTTACGCCTTTCCATGACCTGTAAAATATGTATGCCCTGACTGGTCGGAATCGGTCCTGCTACAGAGCCAGGGGGGAGGTTGAAAATCTGCCTTTCAATTTCAGGTTGTAACTGGCCACGCTTGAACCAGCCCAAGTCCCCTCCCTTCAAACCACTGGAGTCATCCGAATATTGGCTGGCAAGGGAGGCCAGGTTGGCACCCCCTTTTAATTCACGAATCAATCTTTGCGCCAGATCACGTACCGCCTGAACTTTTTCCGGTTTACTGCCTGGTTCGATGGTTAAAAGAATTTGTGCAAGGTGGATTTCTTCGGAACGATTTTTCCCGCCGGTGGCCTGATAGACCTCTTTGATCTCCTCATCCGACACATTGATCATGGGACGAATGACTTTGACCATAAGTCGGCTTTGAATAATCTGGTCCCGCAAATCTTCCCGGTAATG
>JADFXB010000221.1 GCA_015233935.1 Magnetococcales bacterium
CTGCGCGTTTTGCAGGAGAAGGTTTTTGAGCCTGTGGGATCCAATCAGTCCTTGCGGGTGGATGTGCGGGTGGTGACTGCAACCCATCATAATTTGCGGGAGAGGGTGCAAGAGGGGCTGTTTCGTGAGGATCTCTACTACCGACTCAAGGTGGTGGAAATGCGAATGCCTGCATTGCGGGAGCATAAGGCCGATTTGCCCCTCTTGATCGACCACTTTCTGGCCAAGTTCAATGCCAGGTTGAAGCGTTCGGTCAAGGGGGTCAGTGAGGAGGTGTTGGCAGCCATTATGGACTATGATTGGCCAGGTAATGTGCGGGAGCTGGAACACTTGTTGGAGCATGCCATGGTGGTGGCACCCCAGTCTATTCTGGCATGGTCCAACCTTCCCCCTGAATTTCGCGCACGCACCATTGCTCTTGTGTCTGGTAAAATGCCATTTTCAACGGGTCACGGGGGAGGACGTCCCCTGAAAAGTGGTCAACCGGCAGGAGAGGGACCAGATCGTGCAACCATCTTGCAAACCTTGATGGAGACACGTTGGCAGGTACAAGCAGCGGCACTCAGGTTGGGCATCAGTCGCAGTACTTTATGGCGGCGGATGAAAGTTATGGGATTGCATAATCCAGATGAAACAGCCACCAAAGCAACCCAGCCACCAACCATGGGAATGGTGAAAAAATAGACATACCAGCCATCCCATTCACGGGAGGGCTAGCCTAATTTTTTATGGAAAGATTTTTATTTGAAATAAACTCTCTGATATTTCTGCTGGTAGCGGCTACTTCTTTTATGAGAGCTGGCAAACGTTGTCTGGCATGGTCCATCAGGGCGAGTCGGCCATCACGTTCCATTTCTTCAAAATGTTTGCCCAGGGTATAGGCTCCCGCCTGTCGTGAGGAGCTTTTCAGTCTGTGGGCCAACTGCTCCAAATTTTTTGGCTCATTTCTGTATATAGATTGTTCAATTTGATGGGTTCCCTCATCAATGGCCATCAGAATGACTTTGACGATGGATTCAAATTCTTCCCAACTATCCAATTCTTTGTAGAGGGTCAAAAGAGTGGTTTCATCCAGGACCGATGGATTATTTTCCGTTTGATCCGGGGTGGGTTTATGGGTCAACCAATGGCTAAGAATGCGGCTTAGTTCAGTGCTTTTGATGGGTTTATTCATCACATCGTCCATGCCTGCTGTGAGGCAGTGGTCACGATCTTCCGGCAGAGAGAATCCGGTCATTCCCACCACCACTGGATGGTAACTAAGGATTCCCTGTTGCTCCATCCAACGCACCTTCCCCACGGTTTCCAGGCCATTCAGCAGGGGCATCATCACATCCATCAAAATGAGATTATAAGACTTTTGAGTGAGCATATCTAAAACTTGTTGCCCATCTTGGGCCAAGTCCGCATCAATACCCATTTTTTTTAGTAATTTCAATAGGACAAACTGATTGAGGGGTTCGTCTTCAGCCACCAATAGTTTAATATGGTGTGCGAAGGGAGGAATGGTAATGGAAGGTTTCTCCTGTTGATGGGCATGCGAAGATGGGGAAAAACCAGAGGCTGGTAAATATTCTGCATCATTTTCTATGGTATTGTTGTTGGCGTTAACGGTAAAAAAGAATGTACTGCCATGATTGGGTTGGCTCTCCACCCAGATACGACCACCCATGACATGAACGAGGCGTTTGCAGATGGCCAAGCCCAGGCCCGTACCGCCATAACGATGATAGATAGTGGGATCTGCTTGGACAAAGGCGTCAAAGATAAGCTCAAGTTGGTTGGGGGGGATGCCAATACCCGAATCTCGCACAAAAAATTGTAATTGACCACTGGAGCCAATGCCGTTAATCCAGTGGACCGCCAACTCGATTTCCCCTTTTTCCGTGAATTTGACGGCATTGCCTAATAAGTTAATAAGAACCTGCCGAATGCGGCGATGGTCTGCCTGGATGATATCCGGGGTATCAGGGGCAATAGATATCCTAAGTCGCAATCCTTTTTGTCGTTCAGCAGAGAGGCGGATAATATTGATGGAGCTATCCAGCAGATCACGCAGGCAGAAGCTTTCTTCGCTCAAGGAAATTTCGCCGGCTTCAATTTTGGCCAAATCCAGAATATCGTTGATCAAGGTAAGCAGGGATTGGCCTGAATCATGGATAACGCGCAGGCCCTCCTGCCACTCTTCCTGGTTGGTGGTGGATTCCAGCAGTTCGGTCATGCCCATGATGGCATTCATGGGGGTACGGATTTCATGGCTCATGGTGGCCAGGAAGGTGCTTTTGGCACGATTGGCCAGTTCAGCAGCCAGTTTGGCTTGTTGCAGCTCTACTTCCCTGGCTTTGCGTTCGGAAATGTCCCGCAGGGAGGCCAAAAAGGCAGGTTGTCCTTCCCACATGGTTTGGGAGACCCGCATTTCCGCCACTTTATCTTTTTCCCCTGGGCGGGGAACGATGTCCAATTCTGTGGTTTCCCCTACGGCCACGGGAAAGCCAAATTCATCACCCAGAGAGATACGACTCTTACCAAACAAGGTTTCCACCGCAGGGTTGGCAAAACGGACCCTGCCTTGTTGATCAATGATCAAGATGCCATCCACATTTTGATCCACCAGGTTGCGTAATTCGATGCGACTGGCCTGTAATTGACCTTGAATGCGTCCCCGCTCGACAGCATAACGAATGGAGCGGGTGACTATGTCGAAGCTATTGATGTTTAAACAACTTTTAATTAAATAATCTTGTGCGCCGTGGGAAACGGCCCGAATAGCTGTTTGATGGTCATCCAAACTGGTCATTACCACAATGGGGGTTTGGGGAGCGGCGACCGATACTCTTTCCAGGGTGGCCAAGCCTACACTATCTGGAAGGTTTAAATCCAACAAAATCACATCACAATAATTTATGGAAAGCCAATCCAGGGTGGATTGAAGGTTTACCAAGATTTGGAGGATAAATGCTTCATTGGTGGATTCTTCCAGCACTTGTTGGATCAAGACGGATTCCGCCTGATTATCTTCCACCAAAAGAATATGGAAATGACTAGTCATGGCGTTCTACTTGTGCATTTTGTTTTTTAGCCTGTTTAGCCTGATACATGGCAGCATCGGCTTGTTGAATATACTCTTCAATGGGCACTCCAGGGTTAACTGCAACCACGCCCATACTTATGGAGAGGGAATAGGTACGTCCAGCCTGACGATTGCGAAGGGCGACTTCCTTTTCCATACGATGGATTAAATGGGTGCTCACATCCACGGCGGTTTCATGGGGTTCGTGGACAGAGAGAACCAGGAATTCGTCACCACCCAGTCGGGCCAGCAGGTCTGATTTGCGAAACACCTTGCGCATGACGGCAGCGGTTTCCAACAGGGCCAAGTCCCCATACTTATGGCCCAGGGTGTCGTTGATGGTTTTCATGCCATCCAGATCAATAAAAATCATGGACATGCGGCAGCTTGTTCGTTCGGCCACCTTGAGTTCTTGTTCGGCCAACAGCATAAAGCCTCGGCGATTGTTGAGGCCGGTCAAGGGGTCTTCCATGGAGAGTTGTTGCAATTGTTCACGCAGGCGGACATTCTCTGTCACATCTCGCAAGGAGACCAGTAGTGCGTGTTCGGTGTGCCAATGGGTGTTGACCATGCGCATTTCTGCCACGCCGATTTCGCCATTTTTGCGGATAATGTCCACTTCAGTGACATCGTCCCCCAGGATAGGATAGCCAAAGGGCAGGCTGATCATTTCGTGGCTGGGACGTTGTAACAAATTTTCGGCTGTTTTATTGGCAAATTGGACCCGTCCCTCCTGGTCAATAATGAGGAGACCATCCGCACATTTGTCCACAATGGCTTGGAAACTTTTTTGACTGGAAGACAGGGATTCCCGCAATTTGACGTGTTCGGTAATATCAACGGCGGAAAAAATAAATCCCTGGATACCTTCTTCGGGAGCAGGGCAATAGGTGGAAGCGGATAATAACACAGGTATGGTTTGACCTTGCAGGGTGTAGAGCCAAACTTCACGATTGCGAATGGCTCCCTGATGGATCAATTCTTCCAGGGATTCAGCAAGCAGGGTTTGATTGCCGCCAAGAATTTGCAAAAATGCCAGACCATCCAGCGCATGGGGTTGGCATTTCAGCAGGTCGCAGGCAGGTTGATTGATATGCAGGATGGTGCCCTGGGGGGAGACCACCAAAATGGCATTATGAGTGTGATCAATAATATCCTGTAGTGCATCCCGGTTCAACATGGTGGCGGCCAGGGTTTGAACCAAATCTTCCAGTTGGTTGGCTGAGATGCGTACTTCGTCAAGCTGCTTGTGCATCGTGGTGGTGCCTCATAGACCTGTATTTCCAACTTTTTGATTCCTGCAAAGAGGAATAAAAAAAGGTTCCCAAGTTGACTTTATGAATATTTACAATATTGTAAATCCAATTAATCTGAAGCGAATATTTATAAAAACTTATAAATAATATTACACTCCAAAAAAAGCCCGCAAGGTTGGAATATCTGTAAGATCACCGATTATTTTAATGCAAGGATTGGGCGAAATTCTTACCAAGGTGGGGACAGCAACAATGTGGTTATCTTCCGCCATGCTCGGATTTTGTTTGATATCAATGACTTCCAGAACTACCTGATTGTTGAACAGATCCCTGGTAACTTTTTCAAAGTTGAATCTGGCCCGCCTGCTGGAGGGATTGTCCCCAATGACATAGAGTCGAAAACGCTGAACCTCACTATCGGTCATGGCTCTTCTCCTTTCGTATGCAGGGTATCCTCCCAGGGCAGATACAAGAAGGGCTGGCGTGCTTAATCCTGGAACATTCTTTCCAAACGGTCAGTCTCTTCCTGAGACAAATATTCCGGCTTACCACTAAGGATGCCGACCACATTACGGAACGGTTTTCCAATATGCATACCACGGCTGTCAATATTGAATTCCCGTATTTCCTTTTCATGCATGGAGCCGCGCATTTTCAGAACGGTC
>JADFXB010000222.1 GCA_015233935.1 Magnetococcales bacterium
ACCGTATCCGCCGAAGCGGCCCACTCTCCCTGCACCCACTCCATATAGGCCAGGCGCGGACAATAAACATACTCATTGACCATGCGCACCGGTAGAGGCGGCGTGGTAAACTCCGAAACATCGGCGTCCATGTTAGCTCCATTTTACCAGGGAATCATTTCAGCAGGACGGAATATTCCATAACCATGTGATGATACATATTGGATTGATTGATATACCGCTTTAACTCCCAGAGGTTCTAGAATTTTTCTCATCCTAAAATTAGGTTCAACATTACCAATAGAACTGTTGGTAAGTAATAATTTTATTTCATCAATTCCTATTTCAGCCCCCCACAGCGGCCATCGGAAGAGCCAATTATTTTTTCTATTTGCTCTTGTAAAACATGCGCAATTAATCTCATTATTTTTTGATAAAGTTGGGAAAAATGGAAGAGATAATGCGGCAAACCAAACTGCCAATCTAACGCTAGAAAATTTTCCTTTGTCGTTTGTTGGTGCTTTTGGACGTAAAGCGTGAAGCCGCTCCATAGTTGGATCCCATCCCAAGGAATGGTTTGGATCATCATACTTCCATGGACCAGTCAATAACTCCATATATCTATCTCTCTTATCAATTGCTTTATTAACGTCATCTAAAGTCTCTCTAATACTATTAAAATACATTTGATTGCCTGATGTCATACATAGTAAAGATGGCTTTACCTTTCCCTTATTATCACCACTAGTAATTACAACCAATTCACTACCAAAAGAAGCAATAAAATCTATGGTTTCTCTGTGAGATAGAGTTGATTTAGTAGAAAAAATTTCCATCCAACCTCTAAACATGTTTACTGGAACCTTTATCTCAGCACTTTCCAAGTTAAGCCAATCGTACTTAGATAATTCTGGATTATATTTTATTAGTGTTTCTATTAGTTGATCTAAATTTTCTATCCTTCTAAGTGATAAGATAGGTATCCAATCATCCTGCATTTCCCAACGAATTTTTGGATGATAGTTTTTATCCATTGCCGCAAGGGTACGTAACAATCCCAGAGTGGCCATAAAGGCAATTGGTTTGCTGCCGACCAGACCAGGGAGCGGGATTTCATAACGATTATTCATTTTCAACCTCTTCAGCAGATTGGCGGTGATCGGCCAGACGCAACAGGGATTCCAGATAGGCCAGCCCCCACCAACCGTAACGCCGATTCAAAATGGCGTAGCGGGAGAGCCAACCTGAATCCAGGCGTTCCTTTTTATGCGATCCATCAAAAGATAATTCCATACCATGCCAGACAAACTTTTTGACCACTCCCGGATCCTCAACCCAAGGCAGAAATGGCCGACCATAACCATGATGTGTTCCTATAAGATGCAACACCAACTCCCGATCATGGGCTGTTGCCATTAATTCATGATATTTTTCCAAAAGGTAGACTGAATAGGCTTCATGCCTTCCTCCTTTGGGATATCCGGCACGTTCTCTTGCACGTTGGCGCATTTGGCGAGTAGGCATGGCGATTACGGATTTAGCTAAAAAGCTACCATCTCGAACGAACAGTAGCCGTTCCCCACCTCGTAACAAAATTTGGAAGCGTGGGTCCATTTTGCCCACATCATGCAATTTGCCAGCAAGCTGCAAATCTGCCACCAATTTCATATCCAAACCTGCAAGGGTGGCAAAATGTCCGGCGTAACGTTCTACACCAGAGAGATGATCATCCAGCAGAATATCATTGGTTAGAGAGGTTTCATCTCCTTCTTCGCGAAAGGAACCTTTCTTGCCCAAAATAACCACTCCTTCGGGAATTTCCTGGTCATCACTCATTGGATAGGGAATGATTTGCCGTTTTGACTGGTTGAGTAACCTTTGAACCTGGTTGGCACTCTCTTCTTCCAGCCCTTCCTGCTGAGCCAATAGAACCAGAATGTCTTTTGCCAAATCCACATGGGGCCTTTCCTGCCATTGCTGTAAAAGCTCTGTTATCTGTTGCCAAACAGCTTTGCCATGGTCAGAAGCTAAGGAGGGAAACCATGACTCCACACGGGAGGAATGAATTCGCAAGACAACTTGGTCTCTTTGGACCAAACAAGCCTTTTCAGCCAAATCTTTCACCCGTACTGGCGATTCCGGTTGCCAGCCAAATTCATCCATTCCACCCCAGGAAGTGGGAACTACCAGCGTATTTCCAGGCTTTACATTATTGATGGAATCAATCGTGCTTTCTTCCATCTTTTGCCAGATAAAGACTTTCTGGTCTGTTTCTTCCTTGGCATTGTCGGAATCACCTCTTTCCACATCGGAGAGGGGATACACCGTTTTCTTGGTGAGCCAACTTTTTACCACATGCAAGGGCAAGGAAATGGCTTCCAGGGAGGAGGGGGGCAACATGCCGACTATCGCAGCAACACTTTTTTCAATTTGATAATCATCTTCTATATCATCACGAAAAATTAAATGAATATCCGTATTGCCTGATTGTGGGCCATGCAGGTAAGGAGCCAGTTCAGGATCCGGACGTGGGATGGGGCTGGTTTGGGCAAGAAGGTCCATATGAGCGGGAAGTAAAATCGGACTATTACCTTCAGAAGGACTGAATAATGAAGGATCCGTTGTATCATGGGACAACATTGAACTGATGCCAAAATCAAAAGTATTACCCCCTTTGCTCTTCAGCCAGTTGAATGTCTTCTCAATGGCATCCCCATAGATAAAGTCATTTTTGTGTTTCTTCGTCCCAAAAATTACTATTGCTTGGGAAACTTCATGCGCACCCAATCTGTTCAATCTGCCAAATCTTTGTTTCAGAGCGTCCAATGGAGCAGCTTCTGTCACGATGGCATCAAAATCAAGGTCTGCACCCACCTCCACCGTCTGGGTTGCCACAACAAACAAGGGTTTTTCCACGTCGGTTCCGGCACGTCCTGCCCTAATGCGTGGAAGTAAACGCTCTTGAAGTTGGATTTGCTCCAAAGGCCTGCCACGCCCGGTTAAGAGTTCGGCATCGTGACCATCCTCTTTAAGCAGGCTATGGATTCCTCTTGCGGTGGCAATACGGTTTACAATAATTCCGACCACCGGGGAAGGTTGGCCCGCAAGTTTGGTCATCAACTCTTTGGCAGCTTCCATAAAGCTTTGTATCCAAATTTCATCGGTGACATCACCTTTTTTTTCAATCAATTTTGCCAACTTACTGGCAGATATACGTTTTTTTAAAATTCCATGTGTCCTATCCTCCTCTTCCAGACAAAATTGCCCACCTTCCCCTCGTGGAGTGGCTGTAAGACTGATGGCTTGCAATGGTCGCCAAGGAGGTGTTTCCCGCCATGACTCCCCTTGATAGGTTCCTATTAATTTCAGGGTATCCCAAAAAGGTTGGGAGAGATGGGCTTCGTCCAAAAAAAGCAGGGAGTCTTCCCCCAGTATACCGGCATGGATAGGACGTGCCTGTTCACTGACCCCATATCCTCTGAAAAGTAGCCGAGAACCAACCTGATCCACAGTTGAAAGAATGATCATGGGTTGGGTTGGATTTTGCGCCCAGCCTTTTTCTTGTGGAATGCCTCCTCTTAATTTGACCACCTCCAATGGTGATTTTGTGCCTGAAAGTCGGCACAATTGATCGGCCATCCCTTGTAACAAAGGGGTTGTTGGTTGCTGCAACGCGGTTTTGATTTTTTCTGCCCGTTCATGAGCATTGTCCACCACCAAACGCCGATCCACCACCAGAACCATGCGCAGACGAGCTTTACGCTCTTGAGGTGGAGTGGTAGCCTCAAGGGCCAAACAAAATAGTGCCACGTCCAACACACCGGTCTTGCCCGCTGCAGTCGGTAGGGAAATTGTTTCCGGCCAATGTCTATCCCGCACTACCTGCTGAAGCAACCTCTGCTGCCACGGAAAAGGGGTGCAACCATGAACAGCCAAAAAATAGTCCGAGAAATCATTTAGATTCATTGGTCACCCTCCATCTCGACAGGCCGAAACCACCCAAGCCCTCTGAATCGGCCAGCACCAGCCAATATTGGACCACTTACAGGCTCTGCAAATTTGAGATAAACATGGGCTACCAATTTGCTTGTTGCCTGTTTGAGTTTTACCTGAAACTGTTTGGCAGGAGGAACCCCAATGAATTTACTTACAGGGGAAAATCCTGCTTCAATAGGTTCAGGCAACCCCACATCGGCCAGGGAACGCGCCAGAATATCTCTGACCGTTCTGCCTGGCTTTTCTCTTGGAAAATGACCAAACACAACCGGGGTTACGCTCCACCAGGTTCGACAAGGGCGCATATAGGTGTGACGGCGAAGACCAACAGGAGCCGAACCATCCTCTCCAGTATTCAAAGGGGAAACCCGCCATTCACCAAGCGAGCCAAATTGAAGATATTCCAGAAGTGCGACCCCTTGTTCGATTATGTCACATGTCTCCTCTGGCAAATCCCTCGGCAATAACAGAGCAAATCCCATGAGTTGGCCATGGGCATAGGTATGGCCAATATTGGGCAACGGCACCACGGCCATATGGGGCCGAGAGGTAACGGAACCGTCCGGCCTATGTCCAGAAAGTTCTTCCGGGGGATTAGGAGTCAGGCTTATCAAAGCTTTGTGGATTCTCTCCGCAATCATGGGAAAGGATGTCACTTCAAATTCCGGTCCAGAATCACGGCGAAACATATAGGCAATCCGATAGCTGCCAAGTGGATGGGGGGGCGTTCCAGGACGATTGACTCCATAAGCCACAAATCTTCCCGATGGCGGTTCAATCCGGCGATACTCTTTAAACTCTGTTGTTAGACGCCATGCTTCTTCCAATCTCTCCAACCGACCAGGGCTTGGCACTCGAAGTACGATATCTCCGTCTTCTCTTGGGAACAGGTTGCCAGAAGGACCACTTTCCCGTAAACACACCCGAACCGGAGATGAGCTATGTCCCAAGTAGGTGGTTTCTGCTGTCAGTCGTTCCAGAC
>JADFXB010000223.1 GCA_015233935.1 Magnetococcales bacterium
TGCAATGAGTAAACAACACAACACGCAATCCCTGGTTCCAGACTCTCGTCGCCGGGAGGCGGGTTTAAGTTTTCTGGATCGCCTGGTGGTCGTTGGGGGATTGGTGGCTGCTGCCATTTATGCTGTGGCCCATTTCGGTACGCCTCTGTGGGAGTACCGGGTCATGAAAGATTTGGCCAACACCGTGGTCAACGAATATGCCAGACTGGAAGAGTCGGAAGTCAACCGGCGTGTTGCCTTTGAACTGGATCGTAACCAGATCAAAAACGACGATGGCAAATTTATCGTGGTGAAAAAGGACGAGGGCGGCTACCACGTTATCGTGGAAGTCCATATTCCCCTCACCCTCCATGTGGCCGATTATACCATTGCTGAAGACAAAGAGTGGGTACTCCTTTATGAGGTGGGAAAATAGGCATGGGGGAGGGGGCACTATCGTTGGTGACGGCCTTACAGGAGCGGTTGGGCTACTGTTTCGTTCGTCAGGAACTGTTGGAACAAGCTCTGCGTCATTGCTCCAGCCTGCCAGATCGGGAAGGGGAGGGGATGGACCCTGCCCATGCCAAAGGCAGTGACTGGCACAACGAACGGTTGGAATTTTTGGGGGATGCGGTCCTCAACCTGATGATCTCCCATATTTTGTTCAAAACCTATCCCCATGCATCGGAAGGAACCCTCTCCCAATGGCGGGCCAGCCTGGTCAACACCCGTTCCCTATCCGGTATCGGACGGGATTTGGGGTTGGGTGGGGTGCTGCATCTGGGCAGGGGAGAAGCCCTGAGTGGCGGGCGGGAAAAACCCTCCATCCTGGCAGGAACCGTGGAAGCCATTCTGGGAGCCGCCTATCTGGATGGAGGCGAGGGCGCGGTTCAGATCATTGTGGAACGTCTGTTTCAGCCCCTCATCGCCTCCTGCGAACCGGAAAAGGCAGGCAAAGATTACAAAACCCTGTTGCAGGAACTGCTGCAGGCAGAAGGACGACTGCTGCCAGTCTATCGGGTGGTATCGGTCAGTGGTGCCCCCCATCAACGGGAATTTGCGGTGGAATGTGTCGCCGCCGGACTTCCCCCCGGCCAGGGTGTTGGTCAGTCCAAACGGGCCGCTGAACAAGAGGCCGCCCGTATGGTGGTGGCCCAATTGGCCCAGGGAGAGCTTGCATGAGCCGTAAGAAGGAAACCTTTCACTCCGGCTTTGCCGCCATCGTCGGACGCCCCAACATGGGTAAATCCACCTTCCTCAACCATGTGTTGGGACGCAAGGTGGCTGCCGTCACCCCCAAACCTCAGACCACCCGTACCCGCATTCTGGGGGTTTGTCACCGTCCCCACAGTCAACTGGTCTTCGTGGATACCCCTGGTATCCATCAAAGTGGTGGGGTTCATCTCAACAAGGTGATGGTGGATACCGCCTATCGGGCCTGCCGCGATGTGGAGGTGATCCTCTACTTCGTGGATGCCATGTCTGGCCTGTTGCCGGAAGATCACCCCATTCTGACCAATCTGTGGAAACGCAAAATTCCGGTGGTCTTGGTGGTCAACAAGGCCGACCGCATTCAGCGGGATCGTCTGCTGCCCCTGTTGGCTGCCCTGCCTTTGGAACAGTTTCCCTTTGTGGAGGTCATTCCCATATCCGCCCTCACCGGCGAAAATGTGGAACGCTTGCTAAAGGTGGTGGAAAACCATATGCCGGAAGGCCCTCCCTACTTTCCTGAAGATCAGGATACCGATCAGAGCGAACGCTTTCTGGCCGCTGAAATGGTGCGGGAAAAATTGTTTCTCTATCTGCGTCAGGAGTTGCCCTACAGTCTGGCGGTACAGACCGAATCCTTCCAGGAACTGCCGGGACGCATGGAAATCCATGTGCAAATTATGGTGGATCGGGATTCGCAAAAAGGCATCATCATCGGCAAGCGGGGCGATATGTTGAAAAGGGTGGGCAGCGAAGCCCGCCGCGACCTGGAAAAGCTGTTTGGGGTGCCGGTCTTTTTGCAAACCTGGGTGAAGGTGCGCAAGGATTGGGCTGCTGATATGCGCCTCCTGCGGGAGGTGGGATATCTGGAGGAGGGGTCCGACGGGAATGATCACCCTGGCGGATGAAGCCTTGGTTCTGCGCCGTATTCCCTACGGCGAAACTTCCCTGGTGGTCCATTTTTTTACCCGTAATCATGGTCTGATGGCAGCCATGGCCAAAGGGGCGCGGGGGATCAAATCGGCCCATCGTGCCCCCCTGGCGGCCATGCATACCCTGACAGTACAGTTGCGCTTGCGGGATATGACGGGAATGGCTACCCTCCATTCGGCGGATATCTTGTATGGACGCCATGGACTTACCGCAAGTCCCCTTTGTCTGGCAGCAGCACAGGTGGCCACCGAGGCGGTCTATCGGGGTGTAGCCAGTGGGGATGGCAACCAACCCCTCTTTCATGCCCTCAGCCAAACCCTGGATGGCCTGAATAGGGGGCAGTCACCCGCAGAAACCCTGGCCAAAGGGTTGGCCCAGATGCTCACCGCCATGGGGTATGGCTTTGACATGCAAAGATGCCATCGCTGTGAAACTGGCACCTCTTCCCTGGCATACTCCTGGCAGAGTGGACAAATGGTGTGTTCTGCCTGTTGTCGGGGCGAACGGTTTCTTTTATTGTCAGAATCGGCTTGCCGCGCCTTTGCTGGTAGCCAGGGGGAGGTTTCCCTCTCTGGGGAGGAAACCTCCCTGCTTTACCGTCTGGCAGTTGCCACCCTGGAAAAACATGGCAAAGCCAAACTTGTGTCCGACACCTTTTTCCGCCAATACCTGGGATGGTGAGTAGAAACCAACACAGGATTCCATGGAGTAAAAAGAATGATTGATAAAAGCTTGCTGACCATTCTGGTGTGTCCCCAATGCAAGGGAACCCTGGAATATGATGAAAAGGCGTCAGAGTTGATCTGTCGCCATGATCGCCTGGCCTATCCCATTCGCGATGATATACCCGTGATGCTCATCGACGAGGCCCGCCGTTTGGAAGATCCTTGACAAAGATTCCAGCCAAAGACACCTTAATCACGGTTTAATTGGGAATTATCGTGTAATGGACAACTATATCCACACCAACCATCAGGGGATGGCCAAGGTGTGGGAGGAGGATACCAGGAGATGGATGCAAGTTTATGGGGTCAGTTGTTGTTGATTTTGTTGTTGATTATAGGCAACGCCTACTTCGTTGGTGCCGAGGTGGCCATCACCGGAGCCAGACGCAGTAAAATTCGCCAATTGGCAGATATGGGTTCCAAATCGGCCATGCGGGTGCAGCAATTGCACCTGGAGCCGGAACGGTTTTATTCGGTGACCCAAATCGGTATCACCCTGGTCTCCTTGGGGCTGGGTGCCATCGGTATGGATACTCTGAACAAAATCATGGAACCTGGTTTTATTGCCTTGTTCGCCATGATGGGTAATTCAGAGGGTATCATGAAGGTGGCCCACTGGACCTCCTACGGTCTCTCCTTTGCCATCATCTCCTTCTTGCATGTGGTGGGTGGTGAATTGGCCCCCAAAATTCTCGCCTTCCACAAGGCAGAACCCTTGGCCATGGCGGTCTCCTGGTCGGTCAACTTCCAGTACACCCTGTGGCGGCCAGTAATCTGGCTCATGCAGCACGCCTCCAACTTTCTGCTGTTCTGCGTGGGGCAGAAGGATTTGATCGGTGCCCATGGAGAGCACTTCTCCATGACGGAAGAGGAAATCCGTACCATTATTGCTGCTTCGGAAGGGGCAGGCGTTCTGGAACCCGGCGAAGCCAAAATGATCACCGGCGTGTTCGACCTGGAAGAGCATTCGGTGCGGGAAGCCATGATTCCCCGTACCGATATCCTGGCCCTTTCCAAGGATATGACGGTCAGTGAAGTGCTGGATGTCTTCAAAACCAGCCCCCATGCCCGTTTCCCGGTCTTTGACGGTTCGTTGGACAATATTGTGGGCATCGTCTTCATGAAAGAAATTCTCTCCTGGATCACCCGTCCCGGTGAGTTGCAGGAAGGACAGGCCCACAAGACGGTCTCGGACATCATGCGTCCGCCCCATCTGGTGCCGACCTCCAAAAATCTTTCCGAATTGCTCAAGGAGTTTCGCCGCAATCGCCAGCAAATGGCCATCGTGGTGGACGAATATGGTGGTACCGCCGGTTTGATTACCTTGGAAGATATCCTGGAAGAGATCGTCGGCGAATATGAAGATGAATTCACCCGTACCCACCGTCACATCAAGAAGGGTGAGGAAGGGTGCTATCTGATCGATGCCTCGGTGCGGGTGTCGGATCTGGAAGCCTCGGTAGACTTTCCTTTCCCCTCCGGGGATTATGTCACCCTGGCTGGCCTGGTCTACCATATCCTGGGCAAGATTCCCAAAGTGGGGGAAGTCGTGGAAATAGAAGGTGCCACCCTCAAAGTGATGGAAATGGACAATCATCGCATCACCAAGGTCAGCTTCCACCCGGCCTCCTACAGTTCTTCCGAGAACAAGGAAGCAGGGGAAGCGGAAAAGCCCCACGAGTGATGGGTGCAAAGTTTTCGTAAGACAAAACCCGTGGAGTTTATGGCTCCACGGGTTTTTTCATGCGGGCAAGACGTTGGATCATGGCCACGGTTTCGGTCAACGGCAGCCCCACCACGCCACTGTAGGAGCCGTGAATTTTTTTCACCAGCAGGGCACCCAATCCCTGAATGCCATAGGCTCCCGCCTTGTCCAGGGGTTCTTTGCTGGCGATGTACTGGTTGATTTCCCCCTTGCGCAAAGGCTTGAAGGTGACACGGGTGGTCACTACCCGACTCATAATACGGCTATCCTGGGGGCGCAAGAGGGCAATGGCGGTCATCACCTTGTGGGTGCGCCCGGAAAGATGTTTCAACATGCGGCGCGCCTGGCGGTCATCATGGGGTTTGCCCATGAGTTTG
>JADFXB010000224.1 GCA_015233935.1 Magnetococcales bacterium
GCTGAACAGGCGGTCATAAAGACGCACTTCCACACCCATGGCCCGACTGGCACTGACCCAGTGGATCACGCCGGAAACTTTGCGTCCTTCAGGATTTTTGCCCAAGGTATCCAAATCACAGGTGGCGTGCAGGGCGATGATTTCGCCGGTGGCAGGATCCTTTTCCACCCGGTGACAGCGAATCACATAGGCATGGCGCAAACGCACCTCGCCGCCGGGTATCAGGCGTTTAAATCCGGGTTGGGGAACTTCCTGAAAATCCTCCTGCTCAATCCAAATTTCCCTGGTGAGGGAAACAGTACGGCTGCCAAACCCGGCATCCTTGGGGTGGTAGGCCGCCTCCAACTGAATGGTCTGATCTTCTGCCACATTGTCCAGAATCACTTTGAGGGGACGTAACACCGCCAACACCCGACGGCTGCTACGATCCAGATCATCCCGCACACAATCTTCCAAAAGGGCCATCTCCACCCGGTTGTCAGAACGGGCAATACCGATACGACGACAAAATTCCCGAATCGCTGCCGGTGAATAACCCCGCCGACGCATGCCAGCAATGGTGGGCATGCGAGGATCATCCCAACCGGCTACCGCCCCGGTACGCACCAACTCGTTGAGCTTGCGCTTGCTCATGACGGTATTTTCCAACTGCAAGCGGGCAAACTCGATCTGGCGGGGACGATATTTGGGTTGGGTCTGCTCCAATACCCAGTCATAAAAGGGACGGTGATCCTCAAACTCCAGGGTACACAAGGAGTGGGTGATCCCTTCTATGGCGTCGGACAAGGGATGGGCATAGTCATAGGTGGGATAGATACACCAGGCATCCCCAGTCTGGTGGTGGCTGGTATGGCGAATACGGTAGAGAATGGGATCCCGCATGTTAATATTGGGGGAGGCCATGTCAATCTTGGCCCGCAACACATGGCTGCCTTCGGCAAACTCCCCTTTGCGCATGCGACGAAAAAGATCCAGGCTCTCTTCCATGGGACGATCCCGATAGGGGCTATGGCGTCCCGGTTCGGTCAGAGTACCCCGATAGGCCCGCATCTCCTCGGCGGATAACTGACATACAAAGGCTTTGCCACCCTTGATCAAACCTTCCGCCCATTGATAAAGCTGCTCAAAATATTCGGAAGCGAAATAGGGACGGTCGTACCATTGGAAGCCCAACCAGCGCACATCTTCTTCGATGGAGTTGATGTATTCCATGTCCTCTTTCAAAGGATTGGTATCATCATAACGCAGGTGGCAGCGTCCCCCCGCATTTTCCTGGGCGATGCCAAAATTGAGACAAATGGATTTGGCATGGCCAATATGCAAATAGCCATTGGGTTCGGGGGGAAAACGGGTGACCACCTGTCCGTCGTTGACACCGTTTTTCAGGTTGTCCGCGACGATTTGACGAATAAAATCCACCGGTTGGTTGGGGTTGGCTTGCTCGGTCATGACACTCTCGATCTCATTGGGAGGACAAGGGAGATAATACTTTTTCGATGGCGGAATTCAACTCTTGCAGGGTGAAGGGTTTCATCAACACCAGTTGGGCACCCAGTTGTTTGGCGATACGCAAACACAACTCTGGCCCCATGGACATGCCACCGCCGGAGATGGCAATCACCGGCAAGACCGGGTGGGTAATTCGCAATTCCCGAATCACCTCCAACCCCTCTTTTTCCGGCATTAAGATATCTGTGATGACCACATCGGGCAAGAAGGTGTTCAACATTTCCAAACCTTCCACCCCATTGGCAGCAGGTGTCACCTGGTGCTGTTTTTTCTCCAGCATCAGTTGCAGGGTCTCCCGCACTTGCGAATCATCTTCGATGAGAAGAATTTTTGCCATTCTCTGCCCCTCTGTCAGTGGATCCCCGCCAAGCAATTACGAACGGTTACCGCCAGCTCTTTTTTGGAAAAAGGTTTATGCAATCGGATAAATCCACCATCGTCCTCCTGATGGCCCAAATCATCGCATCCCATGAGCAACAGTGTATGGATGGTGGAACGCACATCCAGGGCCTTTTGCAAAAAGAGCACCCCGTTCATACCTGGCATGGCGCGATCTGCAATCACCAGGTCAAAGTTGTCGGGATGGTCTTCAAAGGCGTGCCAAGCTTCTACCACATTGGTTTTGGCCACCACCCGATAGCCCAAATTGGTCAGATAGGCTTCCAGCACAGCGGCCACCAAGCGGTCGTCATCCACCACCAGAACCCGTTCTGAACCTCGTGGCAGAGGGGTTTCTACAGAGGGCGGCAGATGGAGGGCCACCGGACTTTCAGGCAAAAAGACCCGAAAGAGAGAACCTTCCCCCGCCATACTTTGCACCGTCACCGCTCCCCCATGGTGACTGACCACCCCATGCACCACGGATAATCCCAATCCCGTCCCTTTGCCAATGGGTTTGGTGGTAAAAAATGGATCAAAAATCAAACCCAGATAATCTTCCTGGATGCCACAGCCGGTATCCCGTACCGACAACATGGCATAACGCCCTGAAGGCAATCCAGAACCAGGGAAGGCCTCTTCTTCTTCTGGCAAGACCACCCGATCCACCACCACCTCCATCACGCCCCCTTCGCTGCCCATGGCAAAGACGGCATTACTGCCCAGATTGATCATCACCTGACAAATCTGGGTAGCATCCGCCAGCACGGCGGGGGCATCCTCCGCAAACCGGGTTTCCACCCGAATGGCGGCGGGCAGGGTGGTACGTAACATTTCCAAACTTTCCTGCACCGTTTCCACCAGGGATATGGGGGTTCTTTCCCCTTTGTGTGCCCGACTGAAGGCCAACAATTGTTTGACCAAATCCTGTGCCCGTTGCCCGGAAATTCGGATCTCCCGCAAATGGCTCCACAGGGGATCCTCTTCGGTCAGACGATCCATGGCCAACTCCACCCGTCCCAGGATGGCAAAAAGAATATTGTTAAAATCGTGGGCAATGCCGCCTGCCATGGTGCCAATGGCTTCCAGCTTTTGCGCCTTCAGAAGTTGCTGCTCCAGTCGCACCTCTTTGAGTGAGTCACGCCCTACCAGCAAGAGTCGTTCCACCAACCCTGTTTCAGCCAATAAGGGGGTTACCGCCACATCCAACACATATTCCCCCTCGGTGGATTGCCCTATGACCCGGCTGCGCCAGCTTTGACCTTGACCAACCGTGGTGATCATCTCCTGAAAGGCTTCCTTGTTTTGGATAACCTGTTGAAGATTTTGCCAGGGTTTTCCCACCAGTTCATCGACGGGTAAGGAGAGGATGCGTTCACAGGCGGAATTGGCAAAACGAATTTCTCCTGCCAAATCGGCGATAAGAATCACATCCCCTGCATGGCGCAGTGCTTCCGACTGAATGCGCAAGGTTTCTTCGGCGGCCTTGCGACGGCTCACATCCCGGCAGACGGTGAGCATCAACTCCCAGCGATCCAGGGAAAAAAACGATATGCTTAAAGAAACCGGAATCCGTTGCCCCTGGTTTCCCGCCACCTCGGTTTCCCATTGACCGCTTTGTTCTTCGCCACTGTGCACCATGGCCTGCTGAAGATAATCTTCCGGCAGTTGAGGAAAAATTTCCTGCTGGCGCAGACCAATCAAGTCAACCACTGGTCGTTGCAACAAACGACTGGCCGCCGGATTGGCATCCACCACCACCTGGGTGGCCAAATCCGCAAGCAAGATGGCATCTTGAGAACTTTGGAATAAGCCGCGAAATTTTTCTTCAGAAAAACTGAGGGCTGGAATATCGTCACGATTCATGGCAGCCATTTTGAACACCAGTCAACGGCTTTGGAAGAGGGCACGCTGGGCCTGAGCCAGCAATTGGTCCTCTTGTTGGAGCTGTTTGGCCAATTCACGATTTTCATTGCGCAACCGATCCACCTCTTGCCGAAATTGGGAAATGGCCTCCTGCCTGCCCTGGTTGGGATCCTTGCCAGCGGCTTTCAATTCGGCCATCCGGCCTGTCATAAATTTACGCCGTTCCCGCAATAAATTTTGATAGGCGGCAAATCCCTGGCGAAACTTTTCACGGGCTTGATCCCCTCGTGTCTGCAATGCCTCCACCTTGTCCTTCCAATAACTGCGGGGGGTGATATGGCGTTCTATGGTTTGCAGCAGGGAATCGTTGGCAAAAAGTTTGGGATCCAACTCCCCTTCCGGCTGGGAGGAGCAGGAGAGCAGGGCAAGCCCCATGGCCAATACCAACCACTTGGAGCTGGTGGGTTTATTCCACATTGCGCCCCGCATATTCGTTCAATTTGTTGCGCAAGGTGCGAATGGAAATTCCCAACAGCTCTGCCGCCCTGGTTCGATTGCCTGACACTTCATCCAACGTGCGCCGAATAAGTAGTTCCTCCATCTCTCGCACGGTGGTTCCCACGGCAAAGGAGAGGGCACCTTCCGAGGTTTCTACTGGTAGTGGAATGTCGGCCTCAATCATCAGGTCGGAGCGGGTGATTTCTCTTCCTTCAGCCACCAGCAGGGCGCGTTGTACCGTGTTTTCCAACTCCCGCACATTACCTGGCCAATTGTAACCAAGGATGGTGGTCATGGCATCCTTGGAAAAGCGAATGTCGTTGCGATTGAGTTCGTCCACGAAACGTTTGCGAAAGTGTTCTGCCAACAACAGGGCATCCCCTGGACGCTCCCGCAAGGCGGGCATGCGGACTGGAAACACGTTCAGGCGATAATAGAGGTCTTCACGAAATTTGCCTTGGGCAGCCCAGCCTTTCAAATCCCGGTTGGTGGAGGCGACGATACGCACATCCACTTGCACTGGATTGCGTCCTCCCACCGGGTCCACCTCGCCTTCTTGTAAAACACGCAACAGTTTGGCCTGCAAGCTCAAACTCATTTCGGAAATTTCATCCAGCAGAATGGTTCCCCGGTTGGCCTGCTGAAATTTACCCTTGTGTTCGTTACTG
>JADFXB010000225.1 GCA_015233935.1 Magnetococcales bacterium
GGTCGTGTACGAATTGACAAACGATTCGCCGCGCCACCAGGCAGCCTGGATCATGCGGCTGTTGGCAGAGGTTCCAACCCTGACCAGAGGGAAGGTGGAGCCAAAGCCGGAAATGGTTCCTGGACACGGGTTGAACAATCTGCTGGACCTGCTGGCCATTCTGGCTGAAGGGCGTAACTTTTTTCCAGCCGCTTTGGGATTTTGCAACCGATTGGCCAACCTGTTGGCCTGTGAAAAGGTTTCCCTGGGATGGCTGGACGGGGAACAGGTGGTGGTGCGCAACATCAGCCACATGGAACGATTCGACAGCCGGACCACTGTGGTGGAAGCTATGGTCAGGGTGATGGAAGAATCGTTGGACCAGGACATTGATATTCGCTGGCCCAACCCGCCGGAGCAGCATGCAATCTGCCGTGACCATGAGGGTTACACACGGGATCACGCTGCCGTCAACCTGTTGACCATGCCTGTTCGTCGATATGATCAACCAGTGGGCGTTTTGCTGTGTGAAAGACGCCATCCCCCTTTCAGCCATCAGGAGGTTGACTACCTGCGGGTGCTGCTTGATTTGGCTGTTCCAGTGCTGGATAGCCTGGATCGAGAGGAGCAACCCTTTTTCCAACAGGTGCAGTCCCTGCTGCATCGTCGGGTTCTACCGTCCACCCCTGCCGGAAAACGCTCCTTGACTGGACGGATGTTTATCCTGGCGTCTGTATGTCTGCTGTTGTCCGTGGAGTGGTGGCCATACCGCATCGATGCGCCGTTCATGTTGAAAACCGATGATCTTTGGGTTGCAGCAGCCCCCCAGGATGGTTTCATCGAAGAAGTGCGGGTCAAGGTCGGGGATGAGGTGAAGACAGGGGAGGTACTCATTTCCCTGGATCGCCGTACTCTGGAACTGGATGAGGCGGAAGCCCTGGCAGAGGTGATGCAGCACACCAGGGAGGCGGAGAAGGCCGGTGCTGCTCATTCCCTGGCGGATATGCGCATCGCCTTGGCCAGTCGGGATCAAAAACAGGCCATTCTGGAACGGGTGCGCTACCAGTTGGCTGGAACACAGGTCAAAGCCCCCTTCGATGGCGTAGTGGTGGAAGGGGATATGCAAAAATTGCTGGGAGCACCGGTTCACAAAGGAGATCCCCTTTTCCGCTTGGCCAAGAGGGAGCGACTCTATGTGGATCTGGAGGTGGATGAGAGGGATATCCACCTTGTGGAACAAGGTGCCCACGGTGCCATCGCCTTCCTTGCCCGTCCCCAACTGGATTATGCCATTGTGGTGGCGAGAATCGAACCTGCCGCCGAGGCCAAGGAAGGTGGCAATATCATTCGAGTCCGTGCCCAGTTGAAGGATTCTTTTGCCGACTGGTGGCGTCCAGGCATGACCGGAGTTGGCAAGATTCAGGTCGGTCTGCGCAGCCCGCTTTGGGTGATGTTGCGTCGCTCGCTGGACACTCTGCGATTGAAACTGTGGTGGTAATACATGGACCAACCCAATCGCCTCGTCTCCCCCTCCTGGTACAAAATTGCCGACATGCGGGTGGCTTTGCATCCCTGGGTTAAAGTCAGAAGGGAAATGTTCCGCGATGAGTTGTGGTACATTTTGTCTGATCCCTTCAATAATCAGTTTTTTCGTTTGCCTCCAGATGGTTACGCCTTCGTATCCAGGCTCGGCATGGAGCGGACCATTCAGCAGGTGTGGAACTACTTTGAGGAAAACCCTCAAACCTCCGCTCCCACTCAGGAGGAGGTGATCCGATTACTGGCCCATCTTCACGGTGCCAGCCTTTTGCGTTATGAAGGAGAAGGAAATCTGCCAGGCATGGATGAACGGCGCAAGTTGCGCATGCAAAAGAACAACCTGGCACGGTTGTTGAGCCTGGCAGCAATCCGCATTCCCCTGTTTGACCCCGACAGAATGCTGCAATGGATTGTCCCCTGGTTAGGTTGGCTGGTGTCGCCCTGGGGGTGGTTTTTGTGGTTGCTGGTGGTCATGAGTGGTGCCAAGCAGGTGTTGGACCATATGGGGGAGTTGGCCGTCAAGAGCGAAGGGATGCTGGCTCCTGACAATTTACCCTGGCTGTATCTGGCTTTTTTTCTGGTCAAATTTCTGCATGAATTCGGTCACGGTCTTCTATGCCGACACTATGGCGGTGAAGTGAAACGGGCAGGCATCATGCTGGTGGTTTTCATTCCCATGCCCTATGTGGATGCCACCAGCAGTTGGCTGCTGGCCAATCGTCAGCAAAGAATCATGGTGGCTTTGGGTGGTATTCTGGTGGAATTGTTTCTCGCCGGCATGTGTGGCCATTTATGGAGTATGGCCGGGGAGGGAACGGTATTGCGCAGTCTGTCCTTCAACGTGATGCTCACCTCCTCCCTGTCGGCCATTTTGTTCAATGCCAACCCGTTGGTTCGCTTTGACGGGTATTATATTCTGTCAGATCTATTGGGAATTCCCAATCTGGCATCCCGTTCCTGGCAACAATTGGCCCATTATCTGGAAAAAATATTTTTGGGCAAAACAACGTCCACACCACCGGCAAGCCAGATTCGGGAGACTGTCTGGCTGTTGCTCTATGGATTGAGCAGTGGTGTATACAGGTTGCTGCTGTTTTTCTGGATGTTTACTTTTGTGGTGGATCAATATTTGATTCTTGGTGGGCTAATGGCCCTCTCGGTAGCCGTGGGATGGGGAGGTATACCCTTGTGGCGATTGTTGCGGCATTTGGCATTCAACCCCAAGTTGACGACGGATCGGGGCAAGGTATGGGGGAGGTTGGTCATGACAGTCATGGCGACAACGCTGATTCTGGCGGTGATCCCCATGCCCCATCGCCTGCAATTGCCTGGTGTATTGAAGTCTGAAACGGCACTGGAGGTTTTTACCGATTCCAGTGGTTTTGTCCAGCAACGGATGGTTTCTTCGGGTCAACCGGTTGATGAGGGGCAGGCCATCATGCGGCTTGGCAATCGGGAGATGGAATTGGCGGTCCAGGTGGAGGAGGCCCAGCTGGAGAAATTGACTGCCATGGAAATGCGGGCGCGACATGAACAGGTAGCGGATTTGCAGCCATTGCACCACCAGATTGAAGCCAGTCAGGCTCGTCTGAAAGAAAGCAGACGCAGAGTTGCCGGATTGACGGTGACAGCCCGACAAGGGGGAATTTGGAGTGGGATGGATGAATCTTTCCCAGTGGGACGCTGGCTACCTGTTGGAAGCCGTTTGGGAACCATCATCGCCCCTGACCGATGGTCTTTCATGGCGGTGGCCAACCAGAATGATGCCGCAGATTTGTTCGATCATGACCTGGATAAGGTTGAAGTGAGGCTGCTTGGTCAAACAGACCAGGTTTTCCCCCTGCTCCAAGTGGAAATGAACCAGCACGATCAACGGACCCTGCCATCCACTGCCCTGGGATGGAACAAGGGTGGCGAGGTGGCGGTAACCCAGGTGGAAGGAATCGGTGTGGTAGCGTTGGAATCCTTTTTTCTGGTTCACGGTGTACTCCCATCCCGCCCGCCTGTTGCCATGATCCATGGTCGTGCCGGACATATGATCATTCATTTACCCTCCCGTCCTCTGTTAAACCAATGGTTGGAACAAGGCCGTCAGTTTGTGCAGAAACGGTACAGGCTGTAATGTCTGGCGGCCTTTTTTCACTTGCCGATGCCTTGGTCAGGCCGCCGGTTGCCTGCCGGGAGCGGCCATGGTTCCTGGCCCGATATCAACGTCTGGCCAGGCAGGTCGAAGCTGAAATGGCGGTTGCGACAGGGGAGTTGCAACAACGGTTGCTGGAATATCCACAGAGATGTCGCCGTTCCACTCGGCAATCGCCCCTTCTGGCCGAACTTTTGGCCACCTTATGTCTTGCCGCCAGGGAATCCCTTGGTGTGACACCCAGCAGGCAACAGATCATCTCTGCCGCCATTCTTTATGGCGGACATTTTGCTGCCCTGTCTGGAGAAGAGGACAGGGTTCTGACATCTGCCATCGGGGCCGTCATGTTGGCCTGGCAGGGAAGGCCATGTCTGGTGGTGGTTGCAAACCCTTGGTTGGTTCGGCAGCATGTTACCCGACTGGCCCCTTTTTATCGGCAATGCGGTTTGGCAATGGCAGGGATCCAGCCAGGTATGGCTCTGGGGGAAAAACGTCTGGCCTATCGCCACCCAATCACCTGTGTGGCTGCAGGTGATTTGATTCGTGATATTCTCACGGATCAATTATCACGAGACCATGCCTCTCCTTTGCGTCATCGAATAAGCCGCCTGTCTCATCCGATGACACAACAAGACAGGCTGGATTTTCCTGATTTGTATGCGGCCATTGTGGATGACGCAGACCGGGTGCTGTTTTATGATGCCTTGTTGCCTGTCACGGTTCAACAAGAGGAGGGAGGAGGTTTCGCTCGTTTGGAGCCTCTGCGTTTGTTTCGCCTTTTTCCTCACTTGTGTGGTATTGGTTTTCCTGATGGTCCACTGCCCCAAGGGCTGAAAATCATGGCTCGCAATCAACAGATAGTTACAGTACCCGGCACCCGCTCTCGGCTGGATCGTCTTCCACCGCGTTTGTTGGCCACCAGGGAGGAACAATGGTTGGCTGTTGTGGCGGAAGCCCTGTCTGGATCGAATGCGGGTCAAGCTGTTTGGCTGATGGTTTCCAGTATGGATGATGCCGAACGTTTGCTTCAGAGCTTTCAGGTGGCTGGAATAACCTGCGCTGTCGTGAAGCCGGGCAATAGTGGGGCAGAGGCGGAGTCTGTCAGGCAGGCTGGAAATGCTGGCCGTCTGACCCTCTTTGTGGGGGAGTCTGATCATGGATTATCTACACAATTAGATGAAAAGGCGTGCCAGGCCGGTGGCCTGCTCATGATCACCGCATCCATACCGCCTTATGGTTGGCAA
>JADFXB010000226.1 GCA_015233935.1 Magnetococcales bacterium
ATCTGGATAATAAATCCCTGGGTTTTTGATCCTACCCTGATGGTGCCAGAAATTAAACGCTGCCGGATATTGAGTCCGGCAGCGTTTTTTTTGCCATGGTGGAACAAATTGTATTGATATGATATCTACATCAATGTAGAGTTCATAACAATGTCAAGCAATGGGAGAACCACCATGCGCGATTTAGCCAACAAACTGGATGCCCTGTTTACCATGATCACCTACGCAGAAGCTGGACTTTTCCTGGATAGCGATGCTCGTCGGACTGCGGGGGTTGCATGGTGAAGGAGGACCGTCGAATTCCTTTCCTGGCCTTGATCCTCAGCTTACCCTCCCAGAATACCAGGGAGCGCATGCGGGCCTGGCGTACCCTTAGGACATGGGGATGTGCCGTGTTGCGGGATGGTGTCTATCTTTTGCCCGCCGGAGATGCCCATCAACAACGTTTGACAACCCTGGCCGCCGAAGTTCGCCAAGCCGGTGGCCAGGCGGATGTTTTATGGGTTACCCCCCAAAATATTGAACAGGAAGAATCTTTTCGTACCCAATTCGACCGCAGCCAAGACTATGATGCCTTGCTGACCGAGATTGCCAAAATCGACCCCGCCTTTCCCGATCTCAACCATTTGAAAAAAAATATACGCAGTGTGCGGCGGCGATTGGCAGAAATCATCGGTATTGATTTTTTCCCTACATCTGCACATCTGGAGTTGGAAAACCGCCTGACCACCTTGGAAAGAGAGGTGCAGTTGCGCCTTTCACCCGGTGAACCAACCAATCGGCAGGGGGGGATCCAGGTGGTGAAACGGGAGGAATTTTCTTGTAGGATATGGGCTACAAGGCGTGGATTGGGAGTGGATCGCTTCTCCTCCGCCTGGTTGATCCAGCGTTTTATCGATCCGGCTGCCCGTTTTTTTTGGTTCGGGACTCCCAAAGAGTCTCCCAAAGAGGCGGTGGGATTCGACTTTGATGGTGGGCGATTTTCCCACGTGGGGGCGCGGGTTACTTTTGAAACTCTGTTGGCTTCCTTTGAATTGGAAGGGGATCCGGCACTGTCTCGTATTGCCCGGATGGTGCATAGCCTGGACGTGGGAGGCGATGTTTCCTGCGAAGAGGCCGCTGGATTTTCCGCCTTGTTCAAGGGCATGAAACTGCGCATACAGGAGGACGATGCCTTGCTGGAGGCAGGAAAAACTGTTCTGGATGATTATTATCGCTACTTTTCCGAAGAGGAATCCTCATGAACGATCCATCCCAGGAACGCCCGGCCTATCCCACGTTTTGGGAGGGATTTCTTTATTGGTTGAAACTGGGTTTTATCAGTTTTGGTGGTCCCGCCGGGCAAATTGCGGTCATGCACCAGGAGTTGGTGGAAAAACGACGGTGGATTTCCGAACGGCGATTTCTCCATGCCTTGAACTATTGCATGGTCCTGCCGGGACCGGAAGCGCAACAGCTTTGTATCTATATCGGCTGGTTGCTGCACCGCACCTGGGGGGGCATTGTGGCGGGCACCCTGTTTGTCTTGCCCTCTCTTTTCATCCTGTCCGGGTTGACCTATATCTATTTGGCTTATGGGGAGGTGACCCTGGTTAAGGGGGTGTTTAATGGCATCAAGCCAGCAGTGGTGGCCATTGTGGTATTTGCCACCTGGCGTATTGGCTCCCGTGCCCTCAAAAATAATCTATTATGGTTGATGGCCCTGGCCTCTTTTACAGCCATTTTTGTTCTGGAAGTGCCTTTTCCCTATATTGTTCTGGGAGCAGGAATTTTGGGAATGGTTGGGGGCAAATGGGCACCGGAAAAATTTCAGGTGGGGGGAGGGCATGGAGCCAGTCAGAAACACTATGGTCCCGCCTTGTTGGATGACGATACCCCGCCACCGGAGCATGTCAAATTCAGTTGGTCCCATTTGATTCTGTTGCTGGTTATTGGGGGTCTTCTTTGGGGGGGAGCCATGTTTATTCTGGCCTACCCGGTGCTCAAGGATATGGGGGAATTTTTCAGTAAGGCTGCTTTGGTGACTTTTGGTGGGGCCTATGCGGTGTTGCCCTATGTTTATCAAGGTGGGGTGGAACACTTTCAATGGTTGACGGGAAACCAGATGATCGACGGCCTGGCCTTGGGAGAAACAACTCCTGGTCCCTTGATCATGGTGGTGGCCTTTGTCGGTTTTGTCGGGGCCTGGAGCAGGGAAATATTTGGTCCCGATCTCCTCTTGCTGGCGGGCTTTACCGGGGCAACGGTTGCCACCTTTTTCACCTTCCTGCCCTCCTACCTGTTTATTCTGGCGGGGGCACCTTTGGTAGAGTCCACCCACGGGGATTTGAAATTTACCGCTCCCTTGACCGGCATCACCGCCGCCGTGGTGGGGGTGGTACTCAACCTGGCCTTGTTTTTTGGGTGGCATGTGCTTTGGCCGCAAGGAACCAAGGCGGCCCCGTTTGCCGGTCCCTTTGAATGGTTCTACGCCATCATCTCCCTGGCCGCCTTCATCGCCTTGTGGAAATACAAACAGGATATCCTGAAGGTGATCGGGGTGTGTGCCATCACCGGGCTTGTCTATACCTATTTGACCTGACCATCCATTCATTGGGCAGCAGAGGTGGAATCCCGGAATTCCCCGGATATTTGGTTGAGAATTTTAGGAAATTTCTCGTTGTAGGGGTTGCTGGGCAGGTAGGCCAGCACCCCTTCCTTGTAGTAGGACAGTTCAGTCATCTCCCCATTGACCGGATTCCAGGTATAGGCATAACCATGGAGCCGTCCATTCTGGTAGTGGTACTCTCCTGTTTTGTTGTCGTTGGCATCAAAGGTCAGGGTTTTGCCATGTAGTTTGCCCGCCTCATATTCCGCTTCCTGCCGCCCCCCATCCCACTTCCAGGTAATCCAGGTGCCTTGTTTACGTCCTGCTCGGTAGAAACCCTCTTCGTGCACCCTCTTTTCACCATTTCCACCGGGAAAATAGGAGACCACCTTGCCGGTGTATGGCTTTTTCTCTATCTTGCTATAACTAATATCGTTTTTGATTTCAAGCTGCCCGATTTCGAGAGGCTGGGAGCAGCCTTGCAGCAGGAGAAGAAAGAGTAGCATGGCAACAGACGTTTTCATGGCACCCTCCCTGCGAAAAAAACTTTTTCAAAAACAACTCTGGCGACTGATTTGTCGTCTCTTTTTACAGGCTTAGACCATGTTAACCCGTCATATGTTCCATGGATTGGCCAATAATCCCACCCGGTGGGAGCTATCTTTGTGACTGGGATGTTGTCTTTGATAAACAATCTGATAGAATGACCTTTTTCGATAGAGATGAAGGAGACGGAACTGTGCCTGGCAAGGGTGGGGGATCGCTCCCGGTGGTGTTGGTGGATGATGAAGCGGAAATCCTTTTTTCTGCCGCCATGTGGCTGGAGAGTGAAGGATTGGGTCCGGTTGTGCCCTTGGGTGACAGCCGGGAGGTGATACCGTTTCTGGAAAAATCTTCTGCCAGATTGGTGGTTTTGGATCTGTGGATGCCCCATTTGTCGGGTACCGAGTTACTTCCCCGTTTGGTACAAAGTTATCCCGCCATTCCGGTGATCGTCATGACCGCTTCCCAAGAGGTGGAAACCGCCGTCACCTGTATGAAACATGGTGCTTTTGACTATTTGGTTAAACCGGTTGACCCGGAAACCTTTGTCTCTCGGGTGCAAAAGGCGATTGAGTGGTACTCCCTGCGCCAGGAAATTACCGAATTGAAGGATCGTTTACTCTCGGGGCGTTTGCGACGGGAGTCTGCCTTTGCCAACATCATAACTTCCAGCCGAAAAATGTTTGCAGTTTTTCAATATTTGGAAGCGGTGGCCTCGTCGTTACAGCCGGTTTTTATCACTGGTGAAACGGGGGTGGGTAAGGAGCTGATTGCCCGTGCAGTGCATGAAGTGAGTGGACGAAGCGGGGCCTTTGTGGCGGAAAATGTGGCGGGGTTGGATGAACATGTCTTCTCCGACACTTTGTTTGGTCACAAGCGGGGGGCGTTTACCGGTGCGGATCGAGATCGTTCCGGATTAATTGCCAAGGCAAATGGCGGCACCCTTTTTCTGGATGAGATTGGGGATATAAAACCGACTTTGCAGGTAAAACTATTGCGACTGTTGCAAGAAAACTTATACTATCCCTTGGGTTCCGATGAACCAGTACGTCATCAGGCCCGGATTATCCTGGCGACCAACCGGGATTTGAAGCAGGAAGTGAAGAAGGGAGCTTTTCGGGAGGACTTGTATTATCGGTTGGTGTTTCATCATGTCCATCTGCCTCCTTTACGGCAACGGATGGAAGATTTGCCCCTGCTGATTCACTATTTTGTGGAAGAAGCAGCGGCAGAGATGAACAAAACCCCGCCGGATATTCCCCCGGATTTGTTCACTGTATTGGCAGGCTATTCTTTTCCTGGCAATGTGCGGGAGTTGAGGGCTATGGTGTTTGATGCGGTGGCGCGTCATCAAACGGGGAAACTTTCCCTGGCCACTTTTATCAAGCAGGTGAAGCAGGAACCTGCTTCCCAAGTTACTGAGGCCCCGGTGGCTTCCATCCTGGAAGAGGAGACCACCTTACCCAGATTGCGCAAAACCATGCGAAGCATGGAACTGCAACTGATTCAGCGTGCTTTGAAGCGTGCCGACGGCAACCAAAGTTTGGCGGCTTCTCTGTTGGGGGTATCCAGGCAGGCTTTGAGCAAACGTTTGCAGTCGTTGCGGGAAGAGGATGAAAAAAGGGAGGAAGAGGGGTAAATTTGACGGGGAGGCCGTGAGTCCCGTCGCATTCGCAGGAGGAAAACCATGCAAATTCATACCACAAGCCAGGACCGGCAGGTGGTGATCCAGATCAAAGGTGTTTTTAATTTTAAAGGCCACCAACAATT
>JADFXB010000227.1 GCA_015233935.1 Magnetococcales bacterium
GGCAGTCCCCCCAGGGTGAAGGAACCCTCCCGCTGGCGTTTATCCTCCAATATGGGGATTACCCCATCCCAAAATTTGCCCAATAACGGGGCATTAAACATGATTAAATTATTGGGATTATTAATTTCATGGGCCACACCGGCAGAGAGCATTCCCAAGGAGGCCAAGTGGCTGGTACGCATGGCCCGTTCCTGGATGGTCAATTTTTCCTCTTCCGTTTCCAACCGCTCCCAATGACCACCCAGCAGGTCGGCAGCCACTTGAATGGCTGAAAAATCTTCTTCCTGCCATGACTGGGTCTTGGTGATCCGGTCAAAGGCGATAAATCCTCGCAGTTCTCCCTTGGAATAGCGAATGGGCAAACAAATCCAGCCCAAAATGCCCTGTTTAACCAGAAAGGATTTTTCAGCCTGGGAATCGGGCAGGGAAGGGACGTGGTTGATCATGATTCCCCCACCAAACTGCTTGTGGGTAAAATGGGAGAGCAGCCATTCGTAGCGTTCATCCTGTTTATTATGGCAGGGGCAGGGGGGAAGGTCGGGATGGTGCCAGTGGTCCAAGACTTTTGGAATACTATCGTTGGGAGAAATTTTAAAAATACAGGCCCGGTCCGCACCAATGGCCAGAGCCAGGGCAGACAGGGAAATGGTGTGAATGGGATGACGACGGGAGATCAACTCCTGGGAGGAGAGACAGACCGCTTTTTCCACTTCCAGGCGGTGGAGAATTTCCTGTTCCGCCGACTTGCGGCTGGTAACGTCCTGGATCTGGACAATATAAAAACGAGGATAACCACGACCATCCCGCACCAGCGACAGTCCCACCTCCGCCCACTGACAAGGGCTGTCCGAATGGCTAAAACCCATTTCCATTCTAAACGGCGTGGCAGCGATTTTTTCCAAATCGGGAGCTTCTGTTGTGGTTAATGCTTCTTCATAGCTCATAACCGCAAAAAAGTGGGCACCCAGTAACGCCTCCTCTCCTCTGTTGGCCAAGCGACAAAAGGCGGCGTTGGTTTTCTGAATTTTTTGATCCAACCCCACCAGGCACATACCAAACGGGGCGTTTTCAAAGGAGATGCGAAATTGTTCTTCGCTGTCTTGCAGGGTGGTGAGAAGTTGTTCGGCCCGTTCCTTTTCTTCCAGCAATGTGGTTTCGTAGCTGGCCAGGGCATCCAGCATATCGTTATAGGCAAAAGCCATCTGGCCAATTTCATCTTGGGAGGATAGGGGGGCGTAGGCATTGAAATCACCCTGTGCCCGACGGCTCATGGCAGAGATCAAGGTTTGCAACGGAATAAAGACATTACGGCGTAACAGCAGCCAGATCAACGCCATGGAAAACGATGCCATGGTCAGCAGAGTACCCATCATGGCATATTTCATGGCCGCCAATTCGGACTGCATGGTGATGGCTTGTAACTTAACCAGTAAGGCTCCTGGTTGTGGTCCTTGGGAATCGTTGGAAAATAACAGCAGAGGGCGGGCCAGGTGGAGACTGAACTCCTCTTGTCGAATGAAGTGGGTCACCTCTTTTTTTCCCTGGATGGCATCCAGAAGATGCCCCTGCATCTCTTTGGGAAGATTTTCCAGAGAAGCGTTGAGCCAGGAGGGGGGATTGGCGGCCTTGATGATTAAGGGAGAGCCAGCCACCACGACGATATCCTTAACGCCTTTCTCCGAAGCGAAGGACTGAATAACGCGAGGTAAATCTTCTTCATGATGTTCCATCTCCAAAGCATAGACCATGCTTTTCAGGAGCAATTGACCACGCAGGAGAAACTGTCTTTCCAGCTCACTGGCAAGCCGTTCATAGATAAACCAGCTATAGCAGGAGACCATGGTGACCACCACCAACAAAACAGGCAGGGTCAAGCGGTGCCGTAGGGAGGTCATGGGATGCGTCCGTCAAAGGTTGTTCTCCTGCACTCATATTGCAGGATCCTGTTGACCACCATCACCTCTGACCTCCCCAAGGCATAATGGGGGTTAGCGGCAGAAGTAATCGGTGATCAAACCGTTATTTTCCTGAACCACGAAGGCATCATAACAGCCGGAGTCATCTTTAGCCGGGTAAATGTAGGCTTCCGCCGGTGGACGCCCCAGCAAGGTGGCATCGATGGTTTGGGCAGGGGTGCCCTTTTCTGCCATCAATTTTTCCACATTGTTACCCAACCATTTTTTCATCTCTTTGGTGCGGGCATCATTGTGTTCTTTTTTCTTGGGAGCTTGGGCTTCAATAGGTTTGGTGTTATCGGTTGCACAGCCAGTGAGTAGAATGGCTACCAGGATAGCAGCCAAGGGACGAAATGAAACGGACATCTGTTACCTTTCCCTGGGAATTATTTGGAGGGTTGCGGATTGGGGGTGGTTGTACCATGGGGGAGATGGCTGCAAAAATCGTCCACCTCCCGTTCTTGATTGGCCGGGGTCAGCCAGTAAAACTGGTGGGAGGGAGCGAAGGTGTGTCCATCCATCTCCACGGCAGGTGGCAGGGTGGGGTGGTGTTCCCCATCCATCTCTCCCATACCCACATTGACCTGTTTCCATTGGGGTTTGCGATGGTGAACCCGCTCCATCACCCCCATATCATGTTCCACATGCCCCAATCCCAGAATGAGAACCACCGGTTGCTCAGGCAGGGAGTCTCCCACGGTGACCACCGAATGGGCCATGGCATCGTTGCGGGCCAACCAGGTTTGATAGAGCCTTTCCAACAGGTCTTCCTTGGCGGTATGGCAGTGGGAGGCGGATAGCTTTTCCACCATCAGCTTGCGGTAGGCATCCATCTTGAAATCGGTATCAAATAAATCTTTCAGCTCAAAGCCAAACATTTCCGCCTTGCCCGCACGGGTCATACGCACCTTGATGCCGGTGGGCAAATCCGCGCCGAAGGTGGGAAGACGGTATTTTTTGGCCAAACGCAGAACGGGGGCATAAAGCTCCCACTCGTTGCGATGGACCCACCCCAATTGACGGCGCAAATACTCTTCCTGTTTTTCTTCCGCCACCGGTTTAAAGGGGGAGACATTGCCCTGGGTGTAGTTCATCAACAGACCGGTTTGGTCGCGGGAGAAGGTTTCAAAACCGATGGCGGGTCGCATGCCGCTGTCTATCAGATGTTGGAGAATTTCCACCTGTAAGCGATGGTGGTGGAGATTGTCGTGTTTTTCTCCCAGATGGATCACCCGTGCCTGGGACATTTCCTGATAGACCTGACTGCGTTGCAGGGTTTTGCCGCTTTTTCCCTCCAGAATCACTTCTGACAGGGGCGTTTTATCTGGCACACTGGCACAACCAGCCAGCAGAGTGAGCACGAGGGCAAGATGCATGGGGCGCATGGTAACCATCCTCCAGGTGGAGAGCGGGGCATTCAGGGAAGAAGGGTTTCCCATGTCTGACCAACTGCTGTCAACCAAAAAGTGTTGGACTCCGTATTACTACCTAGTCCAGAACATTCCGTAAATAAATTGATCCTGATCGCCTGCTGGTCTGGCGTTGGGAGGATTCTCATTCATGGGAAGTATGTGGGGTAAAATTCTCGTAATTGAGAATTTTACTACCACCATTGCTTGGGAGAATCATTGTGCATCACACTGTGACAACGCTGGCAAATGTAAATCGAGAAGGCTACCCGTCCATGACAGGTGCCACAATAGCGGCCACGGAAAATATCATTCATGGAGATGGTGTTGCCCCCCGCTTTGGCCACAAACACCCCCGGATGGCAGTTTTCACACGCCAGCCACTGGGTATGGGCACGATGGGGAAAGCGAACATGGGGCATGTTACGGGTGTTGGTGAGGATAATATCCTGATCCAACACATTCATCTCCGTATCCCCCTGCAAAGAAGCACGGGGGGTGATCACCCCTTCGTTAATGGCCCGTACCCAATCCACCTGACCTTTTAAACCAACAGGAAAGGTACTCAAGGCTTGGGCCGGATCTTGCAACATCTTGAGATCTGGATTGGTTGGATCATGGATGGTGTCCGAGGCAATCTTTTCGGTAACATAAAGAATGGTGGAAGGTTCCAGATTGGAAGCATTCTCTGCCGATACCGGAAGATTGAATCCCTGCCATAAAAGCAGGGAGACCATCCCCGCCACCACGCTCCACCGAAAAAAATGCTTCCTCCCTTTTACGAGGGAACCGAGTTGTTCAGAGTGGGACGCCATGCATTTTATCCTTGTTGGGCAGGGGACGTTTCTCTCTTCCCGGCGATTGCGGGAAGCATTGTAGAGGAAACATGCCTATGTTCAAACTCTTGCGCTACTTTTCCCTTACCAGCCTGGTGGCCATGTTATTGGTCGCCCTGATGCTGGGGTTTTTCTTCCGCCAAGTGGAGATGCAAAACCTGCTCCGTTTGGGCGAAGGTCAGAATGTGGCCCTCACCAAAGTCTTCACCAACTCCTTGTGGCCCATACTCAACAGTTATATCCGGCAAAGCAACGAATTGCAATTTCACGCCATTCGGGAAAATCCGGTGGTCCCGCTGCTGGATCATACCGTGCGCCATCTTATCAGCGATTTGGAGGTCACCAAGGTTAAAATCTACAATCGCCGGGGCGTGACCATCTATTCCACGGATGCCAAACAAATTGGTGAGGAGCAAGGGCAAAACGTTGGGGTACAAAGTGCCCTGAAAGGTCAGGTTATCAGCAATATGGTCCATCGCCAAGGACCACCCTCCTTTGATGGGGTGGTGGAAGAGATGGACCTGATCTCCAGTTATGTTCCCCTCAAACGGGGTGAGGATATTCTGGGGGTACTGGAACTCTACTACGATATTTCACCACTCCTTGCCCAGATTCACCAGAATCA
>JADFXB010000228.1 GCA_015233935.1 Magnetococcales bacterium
TGGCCTGTCTGACCAAAAGCATCGCCGCCCATGAGGTGGAACCCTTGGCCCTGGGCATGGTGGCTTGGCGCAATGAACTGGCCCCCATTGTTTCCTCAAATTTTTATTTCCGGGACAATGCCTTTGCCGACGACGTGGCCAAAAGCAACATGGTGGCCATCCTGACCCAAAACCTGCCCCCCCAGGCCTTGGCCAAGAACGGCATTCGCAGTTTGTGAGGGAACAGGCTATGCAATCACCCGATGCAGATATGCTGAACGAGATGGTCAAACACATTGTCGCGGTGGCCGATCCCTTGCGCATTGTTCTGTTTGGCTCAGCCGCACGGGGAGAGATGGGACCGGATAGCGATCTGGACCTGCTGGTGGTGATGCCGGACGGCATTCATCACCGCCAAGTGGCCAAAGCGGTATACATGGCCCTGCGTGGTTTTCCCATTCCAAAGGATATCGTTGTGGTCACGGAAGAAGATATCCGCCAATACGCACAAGAACCTTCCCTCATCATCGCTCCTGCTCTGGCCGATGGAATGGAACTTTACCATGCCCAGGCCAAGAGCGGTATTCATAGTTTGCAGGATCCGAACTTGTAAGGAATACTTGCAAGTTCGCCGGGAGGATACAGTTAAACTGGGGTGAAAAGATGACATCACATACCATTATGCGACCAGAATCTCCCGCGGCCACCTTGCAACAATCCCCCTCCGCATTCGGGGGAGATGATAACCTGGCAGAGGCCATACACAGGTATCAACAGGGAACCATCTCCCAAGAACGGGCAGCCGAACTTGCTGGAATGAACCGGAGAGACTTCATCAGGACCATGGCACAGAAAGGGCTGGATGTGTTCATCGTGACTGAAGAAACCATCGCCCATGAATTGAAATTGAGGGGCCAATGAAACTTTATTTTGAACCCGATTTGGACTACCAACTGGCCGCCATCGAATCGGCCTGTGATATTTTTCGGGGACAGGAAACCTCTCATGCCGTCTTCACCGTTAGTCGCTCCTATGGCGGGCTGTTGGCGGGGGAAAGGGAGGATTCTCTGGGAATTGGCAATCGTCCCCTGAAACAATTGCTGGATGAACAACTCCTGGCCAACCTGCATGCCATTCAACTTCGTAACGGCTTGCCTCCCTCCCAGTCTTTGAATCGGCAGGATCTCAATTTTACTGTGGAGATGGAGACCGGCACAGGCAAGACCTATGTCTATTTGCGCACCATTTTTGAATTGAACAAGCGTTATGGCTTCACCAAGTTTGTCATTGTCGTCCCTTCCGTGGCCATCAAGGAGGGGGTCTACAAGTCCATGCAAATCATGGCGGAGCATTTTCGGGGACTCTACACCAACATTCCTTTTGAATATTTCCTTTACGACTCCTCCTGCCCGGAGCAGGTACGCAACTTTGCCACCAGCCCCCATATCCAAATCATGGTGGTTACCGTGGGGGCCATCAACAAAAAAGATGTCAATAATCTTTACAAAAGCAATGAAAAGACCAACGACTATCCCCCCATCACCCTGATTCAGCAAACCCGCCCCATTGTCATCGTCGATGAACCCCAAAGCGTGGATGGCGGCATGGAAGGGCAGGGTAAAAAGGCATTGGGTGAAATGCATCCCCTGTGCACCCTGCGCTATTCCGCTACCCATGTGGACAAACACCATCGGATCTACCGTCTGGATGCAGTGGATGCCTATGAACAAAAGCTGGTAAAACAAATCGAGGTGGCCTCCCTGCTGGTGGAGGAGGGTCACAATAGGGCCTATGTCAAATTGCTGGGGACCGACAACCAACGGGGGATCACCGCCAGAGTGGAGTTGGACTGTCAACAGGCCCACCAAGTCAAGCGCATGCCCAAAACCGTCAAGGCCGGGGATAACCTGGAACAAATTACTGGACGCAGCCTCTATGCGGGCTATGTGGTGCTCTCCATCCACTGCAAAAAAGGGGAGGAGGCGTTGGAACTGGCCAGCCAGCAACGCCTGTTGCGTTTGGGCGAGGCCATCAATGATGTGGATCATGACGCGGTCAAACGGCAAATGATCCGCCGGACTATTGAAGAACATTTGGACAAGGAGCTGCGCTTGCGTCCCCAGGGCATCAAGGTGCTTTCCCTGTTTTTCGTCGATACGGTGGAGCACTATCGGGCCTACAGCCCGGATGGCATACCAACTAAAGGCAAATATGCCCTGATGTTTGAGGAAGAATACCGCCAGGTGATGGCCAAACCAAAATATGCTCCCCTGCGCAAAGACAAAATCACCCCCGCCGAAGAGGTCCACCAAGGCTATTTTTCCATCGACAGGAAAAAAATTGGCAACAAAACCGTGGAAATGTTTAAAAACACCCGTGGTGACACCAAGGCCGATGACGACACCTATAACCTGATCATGCGGGACAAGGAAAAACTCCTCAGCTTCGATACACCATTAAAATTCATCTTTTCCCATTCCGCTTTGCGGGAAGGGTGGGACAATCCCAACGTCTTCCAGATATGCGTGCTGCGGGATATGGGGAGCGAGATGGCCCGCCGTCAGTCCATCGGTCGGGGCTTGCGTTTGTGTGTCAATCAGCAGGGGGAGCGGTTGCGGGGGTTCGATATCAATACCTTAACCGTCATCGCCAACGAAAGTTATGAACAGTTTGCCGAAACCTTGCAACAGGAGATTGAAAAAGAGTCGGGCATCCGTTTCGGCATAGTGGAGAGCCATCAGTTTGCCGCCATCTCCACCACCGACGCCAACGGCCAGACCCAGCCTCTTGGTTTTGAGCAGTCCAAACAGTTATTCGACCATCTCCAAGCCAACGGTCATCTGGATGCCAAGGGCAAAATACAGGATTCTCTGCGCCGCGCCCTGAAGGAAAAAACCCTTGAGCTGCCCCCAGCCTTTCAGCCCCACCTGCCCCAGGTACGGGAAATTTTGCGTAAACTCACCGGTAAGCTGGAAATCAAGGATGCCGCCAAGCGGGGAAACACCATCTATCCCCGGCAGGCGATACTCCAGAGCGAGGCGTTTCAGTCCCTGTGGAACCGCATCAAACACAAGACCACCTACCGCTTGGCCTTTGACAATGAGCAATTGATTGCAGACTGCATCCACGCCATCCAAAACGGGCCACCCATTCTGCAAACCCATATGCATGTCAAGAAGGCCGATCTGACCATTGGCAAGGGCGGGGTGGAAACCACGGAAACCATGCAATCCGTCCCGGTGGTGCTGGAAGAACATGCCCTATTGTTACCCGATGTGCTGAGCCTGCTCCAGGACCAGACCCAACTCACCCGCAACAGCCTGGTGCGTATTCTGATAGCCTGTGAACGCCTGGAAGATTTCAAACGCAATCCCCAGCGATTTATCGAACTGGCCAGTGAAACCATCAACCGGGCCAAGCGTCTGGCCCTGGTGGATGGGGTTCGCTATCAGCGTATTGGCGATGATCATTATTATGCCCAGGAACTGTTGGAAAAAGATGAGCTGCGGGGCTATCTCACCGATATGCTGCAAAACACCCAAAAATCTCTCTACGAGCATGTGGTTTATGATTCCGCCGGGGTGGAACGCTCTTTTGCCGAACAATTGGAGAAAAACGAGGCCGTGCGGGTCTATGCCAAACTACCCGCCTGGTTCCGCATCCCCACCCCACTGGGAACCTATAATCCAGACTGGGCTGTTCTGGTGGAAAAAGAGGGTATGGAACGCATCTACTTTGTGGTAGAAACCAAGAGCGGGCTATTCGCGGACGATGTGCGGGAAAAAGAAAATGCCAAAATCGCCTGTGGCAAAGCCCACTTCCAAGCCTTGGCACAAGACAACAATCCTGCCCGCTATGTGGTGGCCACCAGGGTTGCTGATATGATGGGGCATGTTTCACCATAGAATCTGAATCTGGTGGCATCATTCGCATTTTCCTTTTGGCTATAATGGCGTCACCAGATTTAGCCATGATGCCCTCCTGCATCTTTCCTGCAACCAAGCCTCCTTTTTTCTCAACCTTTGCCCCTCATTTGCCGATAGAGGGGTGACAGGGGAGTGCTGATTGGTTGGAGTTGCATTCCCCGGTTGCTGTTGTTAAACTGAAATTTGGTGAAAAAGGATTCATTATCCGACACGCAGGATGGATGCCCCATGAAACGCCAATCCCTTTTGATTCTTCTGGCCACTCTGTTGATGGCAGCTTGTGCACCCACCTACGGTGTACCCGTGGCCTATACACCCGACGGTCAACCCGTGGCCTACTCCTTCGGCCAATATCCGGTGGGTCTGGCTCCCGGTATGCCGGTGGTCTACGCTACCCCGGTGGTGTGGCAACCCATGCCGGTGATGGTCTCCCAACCGGTCATGTCCGTCCCCACCGCACCGCCAGCATCACCCATGCCCTCGGCGGGCGGGCGTGCTCCCAAGGTGGGTTATCCTAAATGAACTCCAGAAACCATACCACCTTCGGCAGGTGCGTGGTGTGGTGGCTGGCGGGCCTGTTGGCCCTCATGGTGACGGGTTGCGCCGAACGGGTCGGAATGGGCGTCTATACTCCGGTTAACCTGCAACCGGTCAACTTCTGGTGGCATTTCAATCCTTCTAAAAATGCCACCTGGGACTACTTCAGCCCCATTCCCGACGACAAACAACCCATCACCATCTTGCAGCGGGAAGGGCCACTGCCGGAGGCTGCACCCCAGCCCCCCATCAATATGGCCATGCCCCCCCAGTCGCCCCAGCCGGTCTTTCCCCCCGGTTATGGCGTCTACCGGTGATCACCTATTCTATAAAGGTGCCATAGATGAAACCTTCCTTTCTGGTT
>JADFXB010000229.1 GCA_015233935.1 Magnetococcales bacterium
GCTCAACCAGGCCGGAACCTGGGCACCGCACAGTTCGGCAAAACGGCGGATTTGCTTATAATCGGTCACCGGCATGATGCCTGGAATGATGGGAACCTGAATACCCAATGCCCGGCTGTTGGCGACGAATCGGCTATAGGCGTTGTTGTCGAAGAAAAACTGGGTGATGGCAAAGGAGCTGCCAGCATCAATTTTGCTTTTAAAGTAGTCTAGATCGGCTTGTGGAGAGGTCGCTTCTGGATGGGCCTCTGGATAAGCGGCCACCCCTACCGAAAGGTGGGGAAATTCAGCGCGAATTCTGGTTACAAACTGGGCGGCATTTTGGAAGGTTCCCTTGGCCAGGGTCTCTTCCGGCATGGTGGCGGGGCGGTCTCCCCGCAAGGCCAGAATATGGCGGATGCCTTTTGCCGAGTAGTCCTCCAGCAATTGGCGCAGGTTTTCCCAGGAGTCGCCAATACAGGTCAAGTGGGCAACGGTGGGAATACCGGTCTTCTCCTGAGCTTCACACACCAGGCGGCTGGTATTTTCACGACTGCTGCCCCCCGCGCCATAGGTGATGGAGATAAAATCGGGCTTGAAGGGTTGCAGGGCGGCCAGGGTCTGCCAAAATCGTGTCTCTCCCTCTTCATTTTTTGGCGGAAAAAATTCAAAGGAAAGAACGGGACGATCTTGTTGGAAAGGTTCGCGAGTCATGATACCATTGCCATGTTGAAGGAATGCACAGGGACTATTTCACGGGAGGGTTGTACCCCGATCTGGTATAGAATGCAAGATTCTTTCCAATTTGGCGAAAGGTTATGGCAATGAATACGGAGAACAAACCCTCTTTGGTGCAGGGGCAGGAAAACAAGGAGGCCAAGTCAACTCCTCCAACCGGTCAGGAGCAACCTTTTACCGTGCGGTTTGGTCGTCTGCTGGCGGGGAAGGGGTTGGATGATCCCATTTTGGATCCCGCCAATCCCAATTTGATCCAGAGTCGCAAAGACGATGGGTGAGGGGAGGGAAAAAAATTCTCTTCCATGCAGGAAAAGTCATTGACCCCAACCGGAAGACTGTTAGAATAACCCGCTTTGTGACTGACCTGTGAAATGCATGACCGCTTTCGTCTATAATCCCGATTTCAAGGGAATTTCTGCGGGCGGCGTTGATGGCCAGGCCCTTCGCGACGAAAAACCGTAAACCCCGCCAGGACCGGAAGGTAGCAACGGTAGCGGATCTTTTCGGGTGCCGTTGGTCTCCTGGCCGGAGCCGCCCTTAATCTCTGCCTCCCGATATCTTCCCTCTGGACCAAAGGTAATCCACCTTTTTGTCCCCCCGATGCCGAATCGAGGCAGATACCCCACCATCAACCCGCTGTTGGGATGGGTAGGCATGTCAGCTTACATGGTTCTGGCGCGCAAGTGGCGACCGCAAAATTTTGCCCAATTGGCAGGACAAAGCCATGTGGCCAGGGCGTTGCAGAATGCCCTTACCAGCGGACGCATTCCCCATGCCTTTCTCTTCACCGGGGTGCGCGGGGTGGGCAAAACCACCATCGCCCGTCTGTTTGCCAAATGTCTTAACTGTGAAAAAGGTGTGGGACCGGACCCTTGCGGTGTATGCGATGCCTGCAAGTCGGTAGCCCAAGGCAACCACCCGGATGTGATGGAAGTGGACGCCGCCTCTCGTACCAAAGTGGACCAGATGCGGGAAATTTTGGATAGCGTCTGTTTTGTCCCGTCGGTCTCTCCCTTTAAGGTCTATATTCTGGACGAGGTGCATATGCTCACCGTCCAGTCTTTCAACGCTTTGTTGAAGACCTTGGAAGAGCCTCCGGCCCACGTTAAGTTTATCTTCGCCACCACCGAACCCCGTAAAATTCCCGCAACCATTCTGAGTCGTTGTCAACGTTATGATTTAAAGCGATTGACCAGAGAAGAGCTTACCAATCATCTCAATAATATATTAGGTTTGGAAAATATTCCTTCCGATGAGGAAGCGGTGAAGGCGGTGGTGCGGGCCGCCGACGGCTCGGTGCGGGATGCCCTCTCCTTGTTGGATCAGGTAATCTCCCATGGCGATGGGGCGGTGCGTTATGAGGCGGTGGAACAATTGCTGGGCCTGCTGGACCGGCAGGCTGCCGTGGATTTATTGGAAGCCATGCTGTTGGGCAACCTGCCTGCCCTCAACAACAGTTTGGAGTTGTTCTATCGGGGAGGGACGGAATCTGGCATTTTGATCAATGAGTTACTTGAGTTGGTCCACCAGGTTACCCGGTACAAGGTGGTGGCCACTTACAGCAAGGAACAGCCCGCCGCAGAGGATCGTTTCGCTTTAAGGCTACAAGATTTAAGCCGCCGTCTGGCCATGGAACATTTACAAATGACCTATCAGACCTTGTTGCGGGGGCGGCAGGATGTGCGTCTGGCCGATTTTCCCATACAAGCGTTGGAAATGTTGATCTATCGCGTGGCCTATTTGCGGCCTGCCACTGACCTGGAACAAATATTGATCAAGTTGGGGCGTGGGGAGGGGAGTTCCTCTGGTGGGGGCGGGCAGGTGGTTGGGTCTTCTGCGCCTGGGATGGTGGGTTCTTCATCGGCTGGTTCCGTTGCTTTATCGGCTGAGGAAAAACCTGTTGTAAATCAGGCACCTTCCCTGGCAACCTGGGATAATTTGGTGGAGTGGATTGGGGAGTCTCATAAAAAATTAGCTTTAAAGCTACAAGACCAAGTGGTTTGTCTTGCCTACACCCCGTCCTCTGCCCAAGCTCCCCTCAATCTGACACTGCGCATGACCCATGAAGTTTTCGGTTCGCCGGACCGATTGCGGGCGGAACTTGTGCAAGCCTTGCAGGAGAGGGGTGTTTCGTCGTATCAAATGGTCCTGGAAGGTGCGATGGCAGGACCGCGCCCGGAGACGATTGCTGAGGGAAGGGAACGGGAAAACCGTTTGTTTGTCAAACAATTGGAGGATGAAATTCGCTGTCACCCGGCGGTTATTCTTCTGGAGGAACGGTTAGGGGCGGAACTTTTGCGGATGGAATCCACCCCCACCATTCATTGAGCGTACCATTTGGAGGTATTCGTGAGAAATCTGGGCAATATTATCAAGCAAGCGCAACAAATGCAGGGACGGCTGGAAAAAATGCAAGAGGAGATGGCCAACTTGCAGATTACCGGTCAGTCGGGTGGGGGATTGGTGGAGGTGACGGTGAATGGTCGCCAGGAGATGAAAAAAATCCGCATCGATCCCAAGGCGGTGGATGTCAACGATCTGGAAATGTTGGAAGATTTGATCGTTGCTGCCATGAATGATGCTCAGAACAAGATTCAGGAGATCACCCGTGAGCGGACCAATGCTTTGACGGGCGGTTTAAATATTCCTGGCCTCAATATGCCTTTCTGATATCACGTAAACCGTGACCATCAAGGGGCTTCCCTCACTGGAGCGGGCCATTGCCGCTTTCAGTCGTTTTCCTGGCGTGGGGCGCAAAAGTGCCCAGCGCATGGCTTTTTATTTGCTCAACCAGGGAGAGGAAGCCTATCTCGCCTTACAGGGTGCTTTGAGCGAAATGCAGGAGCGCATCAGGCCCTGTGTCTTATGCCATAATCTGGCAGAAGAGGCGTTGTGCGCCATTTGTGGTGACAGCAGCCGGGATACCACCCTATTGTGTTTGGTGGAAGAGCCTTCCGACGTTTGGGCCATTGAGCGGGCCTCCCTCTATCGGGGGCGTTATCATGTGCTGGGGGGGCGATTAAACCCTCTAGCTGGTATTGCACCGCAACATTTGCATTTTGCCTCGTTGGAAGCCCGATTACAGAAGGATCCTCCATTGGAAATCATCCTGGCTACCAATCCTACGGTGGAGGGGGATGCCACGGCTCACTACGCTGCCCGCTTGGTGCAACCCTACGTGCAACGTATTACCCGTTTAGCCCAGGGGGTTCCCACCGGGGGTGAGTTGGAATATTTGGATGAGTCCACCCTCTATCAGGCCATGATGGGGAGACGGGTTTATTGAATTTGGGTTGAACCAAATGTTGCATCGCACACTCCAAGATGGCATATTTTCCTCCGCAATGGGGCAGAAAAGCTAAATTGGGTGGATGAAACGGTTAAAAGTGAAAAATTAGTTTAAAAGCTACACACAGAAAAAAATGGTTCATCTTCTTGATTTTGTTATTAATAATGGTAATTTTGTCCTGATTCCCAAAAATATTTTTTTGAAAAAATGCAAAAAAAAGTCGGACACCATTTCAGGAGAGGTTGAAATAAGGTAATATGTGCCCGTTTGCGATGGTCGGGGAGTTAAACATTGCTAAAAATGTCGCTCACCGGCGAAAGCAGTGCAGCATAAGGTTGGAGGTTGGTAAGTAAAGAATTGATTTCACCCAAAATCGAATCGCCACACGGATGGCGAGGCGTGGGATATCAATTAGCAGGCTGACACTGGTGCGGAAGTTTGACTAGGAAGTCGAAGTTACCGTGCGTTCCATCCCTGAGGAGGTAGTCACTGCATGTCCACCGATAACATGGGACAAAAATTCCCTTATCCGGGAACTCCGGGCACCGGAGATGGTTCAGAAGCTGTCGTGTATGTGGAAACGAGGGCAAGTGAAGGCGCAGCCGCCTATCCCATCACCCCTTCCACCAATATGGCGGTCTACTATCAGGCACAGGTTGCCAACGGTTTCCGAAATGTTTGGGGAAGCCATTTGCAATGGATGGAGTTGGAGTCTGAGCACTCCTCTGCCTCTGCCTGTGAAGGATATGCCATG
>JADFXB010000022.1 GCA_015233935.1 Magnetococcales bacterium
AATGGGGATCCGGCGGTATCGTGGATCTGCTCATCAAACGGGGTGCCGATGTCAATCGCACCAACCGGGAAGGCTTCTCCCCCCTCATGCTGGCCGCTGAAGCCGGTCATGAAGAAATCGTCCGCCGTCTGCTGGAAGAAGGTGCCGAACTGTCCAAAACCGACGAAAACGGCAACTCCGCCCTGCTCCTGGCCGCCGAACGGGGCTGCGTCGCCGCCGTCCACAGCATTCTGGACTACGGTGCCGATGCCAACGCCATGAACAACGAAGGCATGAACGCCCTTATGATCGCCGCCCAACAAGGCCACATGGAAACCTTCAGCGTCCTGATTGAAAATGGTGCCAACCCCATTCAACGGGACAATAAAGGCGAAACCGCCTTCACCTACCTGCGCACCAGCAGTGCCACTGGTGAATTGGGCAACTGGTTGAGCAACATTCCCTACTTCCGCTTCGCCAGCTAAGCCAGATCACAAAAGACAGTCCACAGGGGATCTTCCAGCAACGGAAGATCCCCCGTTTTTTTGCCCAAACAGAGGACGTAACTCAGCAACCGCCCGTGCCAATCCACCCCCCAAGCAGGTGGCAGTGGCCTGATCCAGTCTGCCGCTCCATTCATCCATAAAAATTTTCTTAAACTCGATCACCAGCACAAATACACGCCTGCCATAAGTGCGAGCTACCCAGTCACCAAACGCCGCGCGTTGAAAACGTACATTGTTGCCAACCGTGAGCAAGCGACCATCCACCCGAATCTCCGAAAGTGCCCGATAAACCACCTCATAACACGCCCGCCACGCCTGTCGCTCTCCCTCCGGGATCAATAAATCAATATCAGGATTTCCCGCCAATGGAGCAGCCGGTCCAGTCGGACCTTGCCGACGGTGATTATAAGAATGAATATCCAATACCACCACACGCGGGTAGACCGTCAGCAAGCCATCCAACAGTCTTTGAACCTCCTGGTAAAACTGACGGTGCAGTTCACGGGAACGAAGAACGACCTCTTCAGGTAAACCATCCTTCCACACCCCCATGCCCCACGCCTCTGCTGGCGTACAATAAACACACCCATCTGGCGGTCGATTAAAATCCACCTCAAACCGGGAACGACTCACCTCTATTCGATGATCTCCATAACCGATCCATCCCTGGGTGTAAGGATCCTCCTCCCGCATACGCTCCATGGGGGAGAGTGCACATAACGAGGCCACCTCCGCCCGCATGTCATGCCCTGCATGCAACGCCGACATGACAATAGGCCCAACTGTAGATCCAATCTTCCAGGCTGCTTGCTCCATGTGTTTCCCTCAACGGAGAAGTCTTCTTTCCCCTATACTTTATCTGTACCAGTCTAATCCTAATCCAGCCAGAATGAAAATACCTTCCGTGGTAGAATATAATGGTTCATAAAAAATGATTGAGTGATGATAGGAAATTATGTATACATATTCAGTGTAACCCATCATGCTGTAATGCTTGCAGGATAACCAGGTATGTCAGATGAACCCTTTGATTCCGATTCCCTCTACCACCGGTTTTTTTCCCATCCCGGAATGGTGGTTGACCTGTTGATGGCCTTCCTGAATCCACTCTTGTTGGCAGAATTGGATTTGCATGGATTGCGTCGCCATAATACCAAGTTTACCGCCTTGTTGGGGCAGCGCAGGCGTGGCGATGTGGTGTGGGAAATACCCACCCGTTCAGGTGGTAGTATTTTTTTACTTCTTATTTTGGAATTTCAGTCAGAGGTGGACGAATGGATGGCCCTGCGGGTCGATGTTTATACGGGTCTTCTCTATCAGCAATTGGTGGATGAAAGAAAGTTGAAGGCCAGGGATGGTTTGCCACCTGTGTTGGCCATAACCCTGTATAACGGCGAACCCCGTTGGTGTGCTGCCACCAGTTTGCGTGAATTAATCCGTTTGCCCAAGGGAACTTCTTTGTGGCATTTTCAGCCAGACATGCATTATCATGTGATCGATGAAGGGGCCTATTCCAAAGAGGTGTTAGAAGAATTACCCTATCTGAGTGCCATCCTCTGTCGTATGGAACACCCGGATTCTCCAGAAGAATTGGTGCGTGCGGGGCAGGACGCAGCGTTATGGTTTGAAAAACATCCAGAAGGCCCACCGGTCAAAGAAATGTTTCGTGATTTGCTAGTGGTGGGTTTGACCAAAATGAAAGTGGAACCCCTCTCCCGCATTCCAGATACCTTACAGGAGGTGGTCATGTTATCAGCCGCGCGTGTGGAAAAATGGGCCAGGGAGTACGAACTAAGAGGAGAGCAAAGAGGAGAGCAAAGAGGCGAGCAAAGAGGAGAGCTTAAGGGCCGATGTGAGCAGGCTGTATCTACCTTACTGCTCTTACTTCGCGGTCACTTTGGGGAGCTGCCCAACTGGGTGGAACTCAAAGTAAAATCAGCAAGTTTACCTGAATTGGAATTTTGGACACTAAAAACCCTTACAGCCAAATCCTTGGATGAAATCTTCACGCCATCCTCAATACATTGATCCAGAAAACAGGTTGGTTTGCTGGAAGCCAGGATTTTCCTGTCAGGAATGTTTTTGTCTGGAGTCAAACAAGGTTGCTTTCATTCCCTTTCATCTTCTCTGTAACGTCAAGCCGTTTAATCATCCCCAGCAGATAATCCTTCCCCTGAACCCGCCTTAATCCCACACATGAAACGGGCTGGGCTATTTAGTGCATAATTTTCCAGGTGTTTGCAGGTTTTTTGGTAATGGGTTTAATAGCTATTGATCCTGTAAGTATCGGTTACAATATTGTATTCGATTTTCCAGATATATTTATATGTTGTTTATTTAATAATTAAATTTTTTAATGTGTTTTAGTGTATAATTAAAAATATTTACTGTTTGTGGAGCCATTTTTCAGGGAATTTTGATTGTTGGAGCCTATTCTAAGAAGAGTTTGGAATTTGTTCAAAAAAATTTTGCTGGTGATTCTCCTTCCTTGAGGTTAAACTACTACTTGATCCTGTGATAGAGAGCTTAGTGGTACGTTTGTTATACTCTTAAAAAAACTTAATTTAACCAAGTATGAGACATTATCCCAGCTACCAAGGTTGAAAAGAGGATCAATGGCGAACGCTGCACAATCGGAATGGGAGCGTCGGCGGCAACCCCGCTGCCTGTTACGCAGGGATGCGGAACTTATGCTGGCCAACGGTCAAATAATCAAAGGGCGCACAGACGATGCAGGCTCTGGAGGGGTGTTTTTTGTCTTTGAACAATCCAAAGCTCTGCTGAAATCTGGGGAAAATGCCGTCCTGCGCTTAACCTCTCCCTTTCAAGAGGTGGAGGAAATCTCCTGTCGTATCGCCCATATAAAAGAGAATGGGGTCGGTCTGCAGGTTGATACCAGCGATGGTCGCTTTGGCCTCATTGTCTCCTCCGATCTCTACATGGATTTACAAAAATCGGTGGGTATCAATATTCCAGATCGCATCCATGTGCGGGTGGCCGTTACCTTGTCCGATGGAAGAACCACCTCTGGTCGTGTCAAAAGTATCACCAAAGAACATTTCATTTTTCACAATGCTTTGACCGACCCCGAACTATTGCAAGTGGGAAGTAGTGTTGGGGTGGTGGTCACCTGTTTGCAAGCTCCTTCCGTGGAAGGACAAGGCAAAATACGCAGCCATCGCCTGCTCATGGAAGAGGGGTTTGCGGGACGCCAACGCAAGGTGGACTATTGCACCATCGAATTCATGGGGCTGATCGCCCAACAAGTAGACAACCTGAACGCCCTGCTAAGCCATATCCAGAATGACGAAATTTGGGGTGTGATGAAAAGACACTCCCAACGGGTCAGTCAGCCTGTGTTGTCCACCACGCGAGAGAAAAAATCCACCCAGGAAATCTATCAGGAATTCAACAAGTTTTTTGGGTATGCTGGCGTCAAGTGACAAAAAAGGTGGTCAACCCAATACCAGTTTGTTTGTGATTTCCGGTTGTTTCCTGCCCCTGTTCATCAGTCGTTTGCCAAAGTTGACCCAATCATCCACATAACCATAAATCACCGGTATCACCAGTAAAGAGAGCAGGGTGGAGGTGAGCAGACCACCGATCACCACAATGGCCATGGGAGAGCGAAAGCTGGGTTCGGCTCCAATGCCCAACGCCACCGGCAACATGCCCGCTGCCATGGCAATGGTGGTCATGATGATGGGACGGGCGCGTTTGTGACAAGCATCCACCAGGGCATCCCGCCGGTTCATGCCATGTTCTCTTCTGGCCACTACCGCATATTCCACCAACAGAATAGAGTTTTTGGTGACGATACCCATGAGCATGAGAATGCCAATCACCGAGGGCATGGAAAAGGCGTTGTGGGTGACCAGCAAGGAGACAAAGGCCCCCCCCAGGGAAAGGGGCAGGGCTGCCAGGATGGTTATGGGTTGCAAAAAGTCGTGGAAAAGCAAGACCAGGACAATATAGATACACAGGATGCCAATGAGCATCGCCCCGGCAAAGCTGCCAAACAACTCCTTCATACGTTGAGCATCCCCATCCGGCGGACGCTGCACTGCGGCAGGCAAATTTTGCATGGCCGGGGTGCGATTGACCTCCGCCAGAACATCACCGATCACCCGTCCACTCAACTCGATATCAATGCTGGTGCGCCGCATGCGGTCCATGCGATCAATCTGGGTGGAGCCGCTTTTTAATTCCACACTTGCTATACTCTCCAAAGGAATAAGTCCCCCACGGGAGGCAATGGGCAGTTGGCGGATGGTCTCCAAATCATGGCGAACCTCTGGGATCAAGCGCACCCGAATGGGCACTTGTCTTTCTGGCAGATTGAGTTTGGCCAGGAGAAACTTATAATCCCCCGCCGTGGCCAACCGCACGGTGTGGGAGATGGTCTCTCCAGAGACCCCCAGATCGGCAGCCTTGGAAAAGTCTGGAATGATATGGACCTCAGGTCGCTCCAGGGTGGCGTTGGAAAGAATATTACCCACCCCTTGCAGGGAGCGTAAATCTTTCATCACCCCGTTGACGGCAGTGGACAAGGCGGTGGGATCGTTGCTCACCAGCACCAGGGACAATTTAATCCCAGGGGTATTGGCGGTGATGGTGTAGCGCAGTCCAGTCAATTTTTCCAGACGGGTGCGGATTTCCCTCTCCAGTTGTCCCTGTTTTTTATCACGAAGATGACGATCCACCAGATTGACCACCAGGGTGGCCTTGCGCACATCGCCGGTGGCAGACCCGGCCAGGGGGCCGCCTTCACTGCTGGCCGCCGAACCCACCGCCGCATAGATACTGACGATTTCTGGCATCACCTGCAAAATTTCCGTGGCTTGGCGTGAGGCTGCCAGGGTTTGTTCCAAGGTGCTGCCAGGGGGCAGTTCCAGATTGACCATGGCCTGGCTGCGGTCAGCCGCCGGCACAAAGCCGGAGGGGAGGAGGGGGGCCAGGGCGAGGGAACCTATGAGAAAAAGCAAGGCGGCCAACAAGGTCCAGCGGGGATGGTTGAGGCAGCCATTGACCCAGACCAGGTAGCCTTCCATCCAGCGGCTTTCCTTCTCCTGGTGGTGGGTTGGTTTGAGCATATAGGCGCACATCATGGGGGTAAGCAGACGTGCCACCACCAAAGAGGCCAAAATGGCAGCCACAGCCGTAATACCGAAGGGTCGGAAAAATTTACCGGGAATTCCCCCCATGAAGGCGGTAGGCAGAAAGACCGCCACCAGGGTCAAGGTGGTGGCGATGACCGCCATGCCGATTTCATCCGCCGCCTCCATGGCGGCCTGATAAGGGGATTTCCCTTGTTTGAGGTGGCGGACAATATTTTCCACCTCCACGATGGCATCATCCACCAGGATGCCCACCACCAGGGCGAGGGCCAATAAGGTGAGGGTGTCCAGGCTGAAACCGGCCAGCTTCATGACCAAAAAGGCAGGGATGATGGAAAGGGGGAGAGCCAGGGCGGAAATGATGGTGGCCCGTGCATCCCGCAAGAACCACCACACCACCACAATGGCCAGAAAGGCCCCTTCATAGAGCAACTCCATGGAACCTTTGAAATTATCCAGGGCCGGGTTGAAGGTGTTATAGGCCTCCTGGATGGTGATTTGCGGGTGCTCTTTTTGCAAACGGGCAATTTCTTTGGCCACGGATTGGGCGACGGTGACTTCGCTCCACCCTTTGGAGCGGCTGATTTCAAACCCCACCACCCGTTGACCATTCAACAGGGCGACAGTGGAGGGTTCCGCCATGGTATCCCGAATGGTGGCGATCTCTTTCAAGGGAACGGTGCGACCACCCGCCAGGGGAATGTCCAGGTGCAATAAATCGTCCACTGACTGGGGGGCGGCCAGGGTGCGGATGGCTTGAATCTGGTTGGCAATATCTCCACGACCACCGGAAGAATCTTTGCGCACCTGGCGCAATACGCTGGAAACCTCCCCGGCTGTAATACCCAGGGCACGCATGCGCACCGGGTCCAAATCCACGGCAATTTCCCGGTCCATCCCGCCCATGCGGCTGAATTTACCCACGCCGGGGACCGAGAGAATGGCCTTGGAAATGTCATTGTCCACCAGCCAGGACAGCTCCTCTTCCCCCAATACTTGGGAGCGTACTGCGAAGGCCTGCATCACCCCACCGGTGATGGTGCGTTTGGAAACCACCGGCACGGTCAAATCCTGGGGGAGATCGGTTCGTACCGAATCCACCGCATTGCGAACTTCGTTGAGGGCGGCATCCACATTTTTGTCGATGACAAATTCCACTTGGATGGCAACGGTTGAATCGGTCAACGTGGTGCGAATATGTTCCACCCCACCCAGTGATGCTACCGCATCCTCAATCTTGCGGGCCACCTCGGTTTCCAGTTGGGCGGGAGCGGCCCCTTCCAGGGTTGCGTTGACCGTGATGGTGGGGACATCGATATCAGGAAAATTTTGGATCCCCAGGGAGCGGAAGGAGGCGATGCCCAGCAGGGTCAGCATGGCAAACAGCAGCAGGGCAGGGACCGGATGGCGAATGGAGAGGGAGGAAAAGTTCACCGAGTTACCTCCGCCAGCCGCACCCGGTCACCCTCTTTCAAAAAGGCTCCCCCTTCGGCTACCAGGGTGTGTTCTTGCTCCACCCCGGAGAGAATTTCCACCTTGTTGTCTTGCCGACGACCGGTGGTCACTTTGCGGCGGCTGACCTTGTCGCCGGTTAATTGAAACACATAGGCATAACCATCGTTCATCACGATGGCGGATTGGGGCAGGATGAGGGCCGCTTCCTCTCCCAGGCGGATCTCTCCCTGGCCAAACATGCCTGCCTTGGCCGGGACATCGGAGGGTAAATCAAAGTAGGCCAGGGCCTTGCGGCTTATGCCATCCAGGGTGGGGGCGATTTGTCGCAAGGTGGCGGTGGTGGTGGAGCCGTTGGAGAGGGTGACAGTCGCCTGTTGTTGATTTTGAATCCTGCCCAACTGTTGGGCGGTCAGTTCCGCCCGCCATTCCAAACGTCCCTGGCGCACCAGACGAAAGAGTTCACTCCCCACTTGCACCACCGCGCCCAACGTGGCGGTGCGGGAGGAGATGATACCGTCATCGGCGGCCAGAATACGGGTTTGCCGCAGGCGCACCTCTTCCATTTCCACGGCAGCCTGGGCAGCGGCGACTTCGGCGGTGGAAGACTCTTCGGCCAACAGGTATTGGGTGGTTTGTTGATCCGAGAGTGCTCCGGTGCCTTTTACTGCCTTGGCCCGCTCACTGTTGGCTTTCGCCAGGGCCAGTCCGGCCTTGGCGCGGGCAAGGTTGGCCCGTTGTTGCGCCAGGCTGGCCTTCACCGTGGCATCGGAGAGTTTGGCCAACTCCTGCCCCTTTTTCACCACACTTCCCACGTCCACCGACAGGGAGACCAGGGCCAAACCGCCAATCTCCGAGGCGACCACCGCTTCCTGCCAGGCAAAAATGCCCCCATTGACCTGGAGGGTTTGTGGCCAGGTGATGGAAACCGGCTTGATGGTGGTGACCGTCATCACCGGTCGTTCTTCCGCAGCTTGCAAGGGAAGGGAAACGAGCAGCCAACAGCCTGCCAGTAAACGCCAAATCCTATTATTGGCCATGTTCATGATGGGTCCGTCCCCTCACCTTGCTGCCAGCCGCCACCCAGGGCTTTGTACAGATTGATCCAAGATTGAACCTGTTGCATTTCCAGTTGCACCACCGCCTTTTGGGCGTTGAGGGTCAGGCGGCGGGTCTCTTCCAGGGAGAGCAGGCTGATTCCCCCTTTGCGCCAGTTTTCTTCACTGGCCTGGAAATAGTTGGCATATTCCCGTGCAGCCAGGTGGGCATCCTGACGACGGGTTTGGCTGCTCACCAGATTGACCAGGGCACTTTCCACCTCTTTGACCGCATTTTGTACCGCTTGCCGATAGTTGGCCAGGGCAATGCGATGGCGTGCCTTTGCACCTTTGACATTGGCGGCCAGGACGCCCCCATCCAAAATGGGCAGGGAGAGGGCGGGGCCAAAACTCCAAGGTTGGTTATCCGTCACCTTGCTGCCCTGGCTGATGACACCGATGGTCACATTGCCCAACAAGGACAGACGCGGATAACGGTTGGCTTCGGCCACACCAATTTCGGCATTGGCGGCCATCAACTCTTGTTCGGCACTCACCAGATCGGCCCGCTGGCTCAGCAGTTGGGCGGGCAGGGTGGTGAGGGTGAAGGCGGTGGCCTGGGGCCATTTGTTTCCCCCTTGGCCCAGTAAATTCCGAACCTCTGGTTCTGCAAGACCGCTCAAGGCGACTAAATTTTTGATGGTCAATTCGCAAGTGGCCTGTTGGGCGGTAAGCTGGGAGCGGGCGTCGGCGTAACTGGCTTGGGAGAGGGAGCCTTCCCCTGCTGCAATAAAACCGGCGGCCACCGATTTTTGAACAATTTCAGCGGTTTTTTGTCGGGAGGCCACATCCGATTGCAGGAGGGTCACCAACTGCTGGCAGCCTCGCAGATCACTGTAGAGACGGGCCACTTCGGCGGTCAAAGAAATACGCAAGGCTTGCAGATCCGCTTCACGTGCTGCCACTTTGGCTTCAGCACTTTCGGTTGCCAGTTTGACCCGTCCAAAGAGATCCAACTCCCAGGCCGCATCCACGATCATGCTTTTGCTGGTGACGGTGGGAACGGTGGGATTGGGGGTGTTGCCGCTGCGTCCAATTTTTCCTGCCAGGGTGGCTTGGGGAAGTTCTGCCCCCTGTTGGACCACCAGCACGGCTCGTGCAGCCTCAATGGCTCCCTGCATGGCTTCCAGGTTAAAATTTTGGCTAAGGGTTGCTTCCACCAGGGCGGAAAGTCCTTCATCGGCAAATCCTTTCCACCACTCCTGAAGGGAAAGTTTTGAACTGCCAGTTGGCAGGGGGGCTTGCCATTGGGGGGCAAGAGCGGTTTGGTCGGGAGGTTGATAATCCGGTCCCACCACCGTGCAGCCGCCAGTGAACAGGAGAGTCAGGGTCAACAGCCCGGTTGTGAAGGGGGAAGCAGGGGCCATGGGGCTTCTTTCTGGACGGTATTATCTTTCTTGCAAGATAATTCTGCTGAGAACTGTATTGACATTTTATCTTTCTTGCAAGATATTTTTTTCTCCACCCTTATGTTCAGGAGAACCTATGGATCATCTCATGTTGGAAGCCATGGAGCAACATCAGCGCAACTGGCCGGAGACTTATGAACCGGTCATGATGCCTTTTTCCCTCACCTTGTACCGTGCCCATGGCATCCTTCATGGTCAGGCGACTCGGGTGATGGCCGGTTTTGGGTTGAGTCCATCAGAATTTGATGTGTTGGCAAGCTTGCGCCGCCTGCCGCCCCCTCGTGAACAGACGCCTACCCAATTGCAGAATTCATTATTGATCACCTCTGGCGGGTTGACCAAAATATTGCATCAACTGGAGGGGAGGGGTTTGATTTATCGCTCCCAGGTGGAGAAGGATCGGCGGGTCAAGCCGGTTCGCATATCTGAGGAGGGAACGGTTGTTATTGAAAAGGCTATCGTGGAGGTGATTCGTCAGGTGGGTGGGTGGCTCCAGGAAACCTTAACCGAGGAGGAGATGGTGCAGTCAACAGCCATAATGGCCAAACTGACAGTTCGTGGGGGGGAGCGATAGGAATCAAGCCAATGGTTGGCTGATAGACAACGTAGAAAGATTATTGGGTTGTCTTCAGGGTTATGCCAACGCCAGGCTGTTGGGCTTGATGCTTCCATGGCTCCAGTGTTGTTCTGACATGGTTTGCGAAAAGTGGGAAGCGACCAGTTTGGATCGTTGCACAAGCCATTCGTCCTGGTCGTGCCGGAGAACAATCCCTTCTGCCGGAAGGTTACAGCAGTGGGACAGGGGCAGTTGTTTCATCAGTTCTGGCAAAGAATAGATTCCTTTGCCAAGTTGTGGCACGGGGGTTATGGAAAGCTGGTGAAACACTTGGTTCCTTCTTTGGCAGGAAAAAAATCGATTAGACGTTTTATCGAAAATATCGAAGCCAATAAACCAGTCGGGTAGCCTGGTATAGGGTATGGAATGTTTGGCATAACACCATTCGCCAAACAGGATAAACCTGTCGGTCAGGTGGTCAAATAAGGGATCCATTTTCAAGGCGAGCCATTCTGGCAGCTTTTTCCATTGTCCTGCAAAGGGGGGAAGAAGGAGTCCACCTCGATTTTGCAGCATAAGGGTGCCGGTATCATCAAAGGAGATACCCAGATTGGCCCCATCCATTTTTTCTTCAAGGGTTACTTCATGACGCAAAAAGGCTTCCCGTTCTTGTGGGGAAAAGACCTTGTCACCACGTACATCAACCCCAGGGGAGGTGGCCAGGTGAGGGGTGGAGGGAAATTTGAAAAAAGTGTCGGTCACCTTTCCATCTTCTCCCGATATTTTTTTTCGGCATAATCCGGGCAAAGAAATTGCACGGCGATCCCGCATTCTGAAAGGGCTTTTTGCCAACCCCACCATTTGCTGTCGGTGGCTTGCAAAATGGGTGGTTTGTCGGGGTGGGCATTGGCCACAGCCACAAATTTTTTGTCTGAGGGGTCAAACTTCGTTAAATCGGGATGGTCGGGAAAACTGGTATAGGATTCACCGATTTTTGTAATACCAACTATATTTTCGCTTGGGAAATTCCATCGGTTGTCGTGCAACCATTTCATGAAGCTGTCGCCCACGCCAGGTTGTCCCCGTAAGGAGAGATGTCTTCGATATTCTTCAAAAATTTCATCCTCTGAATCAAGAACCAAGCCACCTTTGTTCTTAATATGTTTAACCACTGCCACGCAGTTCTCTACACATTTTACTTGATCGGCTGGTAAACTGGCTAGTTCCTTTTCCCGATTGGCTGTTATAGGAACATTGGTATCAAGAAGAAAAATTTTGGGAATGTTAGACATGGGAGCTGCCTGTGGTTTTTGCTAACTCTTTTTTGCGTTTTGCTATGGCAGCCTCTGCTTGACTGGTGATATCCCCCATTTCATCGCCAAAGAAATTTTCCGGCCAGTTTCTGATGGAGCCGTACTGGTCGATTTTCAAGGGAGTCAAAGTGGATGCAGAATCGACTACTTTGGCAAAGTAGGCAGAAACCTTTTCACGGGGAATGACATCTTCCGCGATGCGCCGTTGCAAACGACGCAAAAAGTGTTCCGAGTGGGATTCAATGATGAGTTGAATATTCCGGTCTTCACCATTTTCCCTGGAGTAGATGACATCGATGAGCACATCCGCCAAGGCAGACTGGGCACTGGGGTGCAAGTGGATCTCTGGTTGTTCCATGATGATAATGGAACCGGGTGGTGCATAATAACATTGCACCAGCACGGGCAATACCTGAGAGATGCCAAACCCTACATCGGGCAAGTCTACCCAGGAATCAGAGCCGTGAATCTGGATTTTGACTTCGTATTCATATCGTTGCTCAGATATACGTTCAACCTTAAATCCATGAATCAGTCCCATGGCCAGGAGGCTGTTGGCAATCACCTCTGCAAAGGGTTTTGCTTCGGATGCTTCCGTCAAACCTGGAATGTTGATTTCGATGGTTCGGTCTTTGGCAGACAGTAGCGCAGGGATGGTATTCTCCCCTGAATAACCAACACTATCTGGTTCATTGCCAATCCAGGAGTACAGGCGGAATGGTTTGGTCCTGAGTGGGCCTAAATAGTATATGGATTTAAATAATAGCTCATTGCAGTTATTTAGGTCAGTAAGTTTATCTGAATTATTCTTAAGATTTGGGAATCCGTAGAAGCGAATTGGAGAACCAGGATGCCAAGTTTCTGTGTCGTCATCATAAAGATCATCCCAAATGATCCTACATTCTGATTCGTGTTTGTTATTTATTCTGCACACCATTTTAATTGATTGGTCTTCATAATACTCATTTAATAATACATATGTAAAATTACTTACTATTAATTTTTGTTTCATTGTTTCAAAGAAAATAACGGATTTAAACCATAAGGTTGAATCAACATATACATTATCATCTTTCATGTCTGAATATATTTCATCGATTGTTATTTCGCAATCCCATTGATATTCAAAAGAAATTATATTTTCAATGTTCCTGCCAAAAACCATGTCCTGGTAAGAACCCAGTTGGACGGCAGTATTGTGGTCTCCTGGAAATAAAACAGCCCGCCGATCCGAGGATTCAACGGTTTGCTTCAACATCATGAGAAACTGACCTATACTGGATTTACCGGAACTGTTGGCACCAAAAAACAGGGTAATGGGGGCCATGGTGATGTTGCCCGTATCCTTCCACCCCTTGAAATTTTGGATTCTCAATTTCCTAAGCATGTTTTTCTATGTCCCAATAATCACGCATTGGCCAGCAGTTGGTGGAAGGTGTGGATGACATAATCAATCCGCTCTTGATCCAATGCCGGGTGCACCCCAATCCAAAAGACCTGGTTCATGGTAAAATCGGTGCCGTTCAAGGTTCCCACCACCCGGTGGGGAATATCCCGGTAGGCGGGTTGCCGCAGCAAGTTGCCTCCGAACAGGGGGCGGGTGCCGACGCGCCTTTCCTCCAAGCGTTCCGTCAACTGGTTTTTGCTCAAAGGGGCATTTTCCCGTAAGGCAATGGGAAAGCCAAACCAGGAGGGGTCGCTGTTATGGGTGGCCACTGGCAGGATTAAATACTCCTTTAATTCGTCCAATCCTTCCCGCAACAGTTGAAAGTGCCGTTTTCTTGCGGCAATAAATCCTTCCACCTGGTTCAACTGGGAGAGACCTACTGCTGCCTGCATGTCGGTCACTTTGAGATTATAGCCAATGTGGCTGTAGGTATATTTATGATCATAGCCCACGGGCAAATCACCCAGTTTGCGGCTGAACCGTTTTTTGCAGGTATTATCCTTGCCTGGGGGGCACCAGCAATCCCGTCCCCAATCCCTCATGCTTTCCACTATTTTTTGCAGGAAAGGATTGTCGGTGGTGACGGCTCCCCCTTCTCCCATGGTGATATGGTGGGCGGGATAAAAGCTGTAGGTGGCTATATCCCCAAAGGTGCCTACCTTTTTGCCCCCAAAGGTGGATCCCAGGGCGTCACAGCAATCCTCAATCAGCCACAGACCATGGTTGCGGCAAAACTCTTGTACCTTGCCCACATCAAACGGATTGCCCAAGGTGTGGGCAAAGATGACGGCGCGGGTTTTGTCGGAAAGGGCCTCTTCCAACAAAGAGACATCCGGGTTGTAGGTGGGAATATCAATGTCGATGAAGACCGGGATGCAACCATTCTGGAGAATGGGATTCAGGGTGGTGGGAAAGCCCGCCGCCACGGTGATGATTTCATCCCCTGGCCGCAACCGCTCCTCTTTCAACAGGGAAGAGGTGAGAGCAGAGACAGCCAACAGGTTGGCCGAAGAGCCGGAGTTGACCAGCAAGGCATTTTTGCGTCCGGTAAAGGTGGCAAACCGTTTTTCAAAATCTACGGCAAAACGCCCGGTGGTCAACCACATGTCCAAAGAGGCATCCACCAGATGGCGCATGTCGTCAGGGGCCATCACCTTGGCCGAGGCGGGAATATAGGTCTCTCCCGCCACAAAAGGTTTGGCGGTATGGACCATGGCATGAAAGCGGCTGGCCAATTCCAAAATGTGGGCGCGTAAGGCAGCGGGTGAATTCAGGGTATCATCGTTCATTAAGATCAATCCTGCCATGTTTTCCAGGGAGCGGCACCCTTGGCCCATAAATCTTCCAGATAATTTTTATCTCGCAGGGTGTCCATGGGTTGCCAGAAACCTTCGTGTAAAAAGGCGCGCAGTTGATCCTGAGTCACCAGTTGCCGCAAGGGGGCATCTTCCCAAACGGTCATATCCCCGTCCAGCAGGTCCAACACCTTGGGGGAGAGGACAAAAAAACCACCGTTGATCCAGTGGGAATCGGGTGGTTTTTCCTGGAAATTGACCACCCGTTGCCCCTCCAGCTCCATGATGCCAAAACGGCGGGGGGGATGGGTGGCGGTGACCGTGGCCTGGCAGCCATGGGAGCGGTGAAATTCCAGCAAGCGGGTGATATCCACGTTGCCGACCCCATCCCCATAGGTGAAGAAAAAATCATCCTGAATATAGTCACGCACCCGGCGCAATCGTCCACCGGTCATGGAGTGTTCGCCGGTATCCACCACGGTGACCCGCCAGGGATCGGCATTGCTGTAGTGGGTGTGAACCTTTTTTTCAAGAATTTCAAAGGTCATGTCTGAATTGTGCAGGAAATAATTGGCAAAATATTCTTTGATCACATACCCCTTGTAACCGACACAAATGATAAACTCCCGCACCCCGTGGGAGGCATAACCCTTCATGATATGCCACAAGATGGGTTTGCCACCAATTTCCACCATGGGTTTGGGTTTGATACCGGTCTCTTCCGCCAGTCTGGTTCCCAAACCGCCCGCCAAAATCACCGCCTTCATCTTGTGCATGGATTGTTCTCCCAGAGGGGTAAGGGCATCACAGTTGGGACAGATCCCGTTCATAGTCGGCCAAGTGATCCATGAGCACGGAACCCACATCATAACCTTCCTGCCATTTTCTGGTAAAGGAGACCACCTCTTGCAGGGCTTGATCCAGATTCCACACCGGTCGCCAACCCAAACGCGCATGGGCCTTGCTGGCATCCAGTTTTAAAAATTTGGCCTCATGGGGATGGTTGCCGGAATCCCGGTGCCAGTCGGATTCCAATCCCCAAAAGGTGCACAGGCGATTGACCACCTCTGCCACGGGAATGGCATCTTCATCAGCAGGACCAAAATTCCAACCTTCCGCATAGTTGTGTCCTTCCGGCGACATCATTTTTTCCGCCAGAATTAAATAACCAGCCAAGGTATTGAGCACATGTTGCCAGGGACGGATGGCTTGGGGATTGCGAATTTGCGGATGTTTTTTTTCACTCAAAGAGCGCACCAGATCGGGTATCAGCCGATCCGTTGCCCAATCACCCCCGCCGATTACATTACCTGCCCGCACCGACGCCAGGCGAACGCCCATCTCTTTGAGAAAGGAGCGACGATAGGCATTGACCACCAGTTCGGAGCATCCTTTACTGCTGCTGTAAGGATCGGACCCACCAAAAGGATCCTCCTCCCGATAGCCCCGCTCCCACTCCATGTTTTCATAACATTTATCGCTGGTGACGCAGATAACCGCTTGAATATTGGAAAGCCGCCTTACCCCATCCAACAGATGGACGGTTCCCATGACATTGGTGGCATAGGTTTCCACCGGCTGACCATAGGAAAGACGCACCAAAGATTGGGCCGCCATATGAATCACCAGATCGGGGTTGGCCTGCACCATGGCCTGTTCCAGCTTATCCCGATCCCGGATATCTCCCAACTGATGATCTATCCGGGTGGCGATTTGGGCAAGATCAAAGAGAGAGGGTTGGCTGGGTGGTTCCAGGCTATAGCCAATCACGGTGGCTCCCAGACGGTGCAGCCACATGGCCATCCAACTTCCTTTGAAGCCGGTATGCCCCGTCAAGAAGACTCGTTTACCACGCCAAAAATTGGGGTTGATCTCCATTTTTGCCCTCTCTCATGGGAGTATCTTCCTTGCCTGTCTCAATCATGATACGGGTTTGGCCCGCCTTGTCACAAGGATAGCTCTTATGAACAGGGAATTTCCTTATCCTGGTCGGCATTGATGATCGACAAATCGGTTTTTCAGCTATTGCATCGACCTTGCTGCCTACAAAGATAAGCTATCTTCCTGGTGTTTCTGCCCACAGGTTGATGATGGAAAAGGCCATCTATGTGGGAAAAATTTTTTCATTGGCAAACCCAGTAGGTGGTTTATAGAGCAGGAAATGGTATTAATCTTGCCAACCTCTTTTCTTAGTGAATTGATTTTGGTTAATTTAGCAATGTTTTTCCTATCGTCAGATTATCTTTGAGAAGAAAAAATGCAGCATTCATTATTTTTCCTGTTCTTCCATCAAAGAATAATCTAACCTCCCCGAATAGGAGCCTCGTATATGGCTCAAGTGGTTTGGAGTGCGGGTACTAATTAACTTTGCAATCTCCACCATTGTAACCGAGTTGCAAAGAGGTGTGGGGGAATTTGCTTTGCCAGGGACTGCCCTTTGCAGAGCAGTTATTAGGGTGATAATCGACACGCCCAATCTTTGGGAAGGGAGGAATTCATGTCTTTGGTTAACCAAACCGTGCAAATTGTTCAAGCGTTTTTATCCCGTAACGAGATCGAGCAACAAGGGGTGAGCGGCTTGATTCAGGATGTCCATCGTACCCTGGTCGCCCTCTCATCGGGTAGTGAACTGCCTGCCGGGGCCGCCAAACCAGCAAATTCCGAAGAACGGGAAGCCAATCAAGAAACCGTTCCCCCGGTGGAAGAAAAGCTCCAACCCGCCGTGCCCATCAGCCAGGCCGTCACCAACGATGACGTGGTCTGCCTGATCTGCGGTCAACGGGTCAAAACCCTGCGTGGCCACCTCACCCGTAGCCACAGCATGGAAGCCAATGACTATCGCAATAAGTTCGGCCTGGATAAAAACTTCCCCCTGGTGGCTCCCTCCTATTCCGACCGTCGCCGTAAGCTGGCCCAAGATTCCGGTTTGAGCGAAAAATTGCGCGCAGGTCGTCGGAAAAAGTTGGAGGCCGCCAAGAATGCTGAAGCCGCTGTAGCAACTGAGGCCGTTGGTGCTGCTGAAGCCCCTGTTGTTGCTGAACCCGCTACGAAACCCGCTAAAGCAGCTAAAGCCGCTAAAGCTGCTGTAGCGGCTGAATAAGTCCAGTCTATTCCAAATGCAACTGCCGTTTCCTGAGGAAATATTCCAAGGAAACGGCGGTTGTCTTTAGCAGGGGAGCACCCCTTTTACTGTCATGGCATCCTTCGGTCCCCATCAATCTGCCCATGACCTTGTGCCTGCCGCTTTAGAAAAGCCTTCATCCCTTACTCCTTTATCTCTCCTGAAACATTCCTGGTTTCGCTGGCTGTGGCTCTGCATAACTGCCCCCATCCTTCTTTATTGGCAATTCCAACTGGCTCTACAACCCCAACAATTGGATCATACCTACTCCAATCGGGCAGGCGTTGGGGTGCATCGGGAAGAAGCCTTTGTCTACTTTCTCTACCATCTCAATCTCTATCCCTTGGCAACCACCCTGCAAGAGCCTGAAGATTCTGCCACTGAAGCACGTCGTCTGATTGAACAGGAAGCCGACACCTTACGCACCGAGGTCAACCACACAGCACGCTATGGTGAACATTTAAAAAGCCATCTGTTGCTGCTGGATGCCCTACAAAAACAATCCACCCGCCATCCCAGTTATACCTTTGCCAACGGTTGGGCCTTTCGCATTGCCCTACTGGCCTTGTTGATTTCATTTTGTTGGGCCGGTTATCCCTTTCTGGCAACGGTGCTGGTGGTGGTTCTTGGCTCCAATCCTTTTCAACTCCACGAAATCTACGCAAGAGAAAATGTCCATGGTTGGGTCATAACCACAGCAATAGTATTACTGGCCCTAATGGTGCCCGTATTAAAAGCCAACAGAGGACGCATCTATCCTTGGTTCGCTGCCCTATTGTCGGCTTTGTGGCTGGGCAGTGTGGTTCATATTCGCAGTGAACCGGTGGTAATGCTCCTGGCTGTGGCAGCCGCTTTCCTGTTGATGGAAAAAGTCTCCATTCTGCAGCGACTGGCACTCGTGGTTGTGTTGTTCTTGGGATATGGCACAGTATCCACCGCTTGGCATGATTATTTTACCTGGAAAATAGAACAATCCACCCAGGTGGTCCAAAAGGCAGGGGGGGTGCCCTATCAAGGGCCGCGAGAGTTTACCCACCAATTCTGGCATCCCCTCCATGTGGGATTGGCAGATTTTGACCAAAAATATGGCTTTAAATGGGATGATCGCTGGGCTGCCCGCAAACTTTTTCCCAGACTGCGTGAACAGGGGGTAGAAATTCCCCCATGGGATGGCACCACCTATCGCTTTATGGATGCCTGGCATGACGATGGTAAACGTTACTACAAGGCCCTGCTTTTGATCCCTGGTTTTTATGAACTTTCCAAAGAAAGCTATTTTGCCGCTATTGCCAACGATCCTTGGTGGTATACTAAAATATTACTCAAAAGGGGGTGGGCCTTGTTGACCGATCTTACTCCCCTGTCCCTTGAAGCAGGAAGTTGGCGTTGGCAAATTCCCATAAGTGGGTTATGGCTGGGTCCTGTGTTATGGATTATGTGGCGGGAGAAAAATCAATTTTTCTTCAAACTGCTCCTGTTTACCCTCCCCACTTGTTTACCCGCCTTCGTCATGTACGCAGGACGGGGCATGACTTTTATGGCCATCTATCATCTCATTGCTTTTATGGTATTGCTAACTTGGCTTCTTGGGCGGCTATGGGAGGTTTTCCCAACGCTTGCTGGACACAAAAAAGCAGATCCTCCGGCGGAACCGGTTTGACCAATTTATTTTCGATATGGTATTTGGCTAGAATTTTCATCAATAATGGGGTGGCCATCACCTCTTGATCGTTGCAGAGGACGATAATGGGAATCGGCACCGGTCGGCAGCGCAATTGATGAATGACCTCCAAACCATCCATATTGGGCATGAAGATATCTGTAAGAATCAAATCAGCCGGGTTGTGGCGAATGAGGCGCAAACCCTCCTTTCCATCGGAGGCACATACCACCGTATGGCCTGCCTGACGCAAAATGTGGGAAAGCGTACCGCGCATTTGGACATCATCTTCAATCAACAATATGGTGGACAACCATCACCTCCCCAAGTGATGCAATTCTTGATCCCCGTGAAAATTTTAATGCAACCATTGAGGAATAACCATCCGGTGGATACCCTAACCGCTTCATGAAAGACCATTTTTTTAAAGGGGGACTATGGCAGGCGAATCCTGGACAGTACGAAAATTATTACAGTGGAGCACCGGTTGGCTAGGGCAGAAAGGTGTCGATTCTCCCCGGCTGGATGGAGAATTGTTGTTGGCTGAAGCCCTCAAGGTACGCCGCCTGGACCTGTTTTTGGATCCAGATCGTCCCATGGCCGATGATGAACTGGCCCGCTTCCGGGGGTTGATTATTCAACGGGGTAAGCGTATGTCGGTTGCCCATATCCTGGGTCATCGCGGCTTCTGGTCGCTGGAACTGGCGGTCACCCACAACCTGTTGGTTCCCCGCCCGGAGACTGAGCGGTTAATAGAAGCGGCCCTGGAACGGCAACCAGACAAGGAAGCCCAACTCACCATCCTGGATGTGGGGGTGGGAAGCGGGGCCATCCTGCTGGCTTTGTTGAACGAATGGCCGCAGGCGGTTGGGTATGGTGTGGATAAACGGTGGGAGGCCGTCGCCTGTACCCGCACCAATGGGCAAAAGTTGGGAGTGGCCAAGCGTTGTCACCTATTTCAGGGGGATTTTCTATCAGCCCTGCATCCGCAAGCAAAATTTGATTTCATCACCAGCAATCCCCCCTATATTTCCCAGGCAGAATCCCACGCCCTGTCACCAGAGATAGCCCAATGGGAGGATCCTTTGGCCTGGTATGGCGGTGAGGATGGTTTGGATGCCTATCGGCAGATTATCCCGCAAGCCCTGCCTTGTTTGCTTCCCAATGGTTGGTTGTTGCTGGAAATCGGGGCTGGGCAGGGGAGGGAGGTCAGTGAATTGGCAGAAAAGGCGGGTTTTACGGAAATTTCCACCTTGCAGGATTATGCCAGACGCGACCGGGTGGTGGCAGCCCGTCGTCCGATGTGACCCTTAGTTGTCCAGCAGGTTTAGAAGAGAGTTGGTATCCAGCAGCCGGTCTGTCCATGTTTCAAGGGTAGCAAGATCGGCTTCTGCAATTTTAGCAGACGCCCATTCAGGTAAAGAACCAAAACGGCGTTGCAGCAGACGCAGCAACAGGTCTGAAGCTGTTTTTCGCGCTCCCATTTGTTCACCAATCAGTATGCCTTGCTGAATGCCTTGCTGAATGCCTTGCTGAATGCCTTGCTGAATACCTTGCTGAATGCCTTTCGCCAAGCCATCCTCCCGCGCCAACTCCAACCGTCCACGAGCGTCTACGATGGCCATACCCGCTTTGTCGTAGAGTTCCAGTTCATCCTGGGTCATATTGGCAATTCTGGCTTTTTCGAAGGCATGTCGAATGGGTGCAGATTTTATTTGGGCGGGAACTTCCTCAATGGAACCAGCATACTTTATGAAGTAGATCCATTGATCGATAATATCTTCGCATGTTTCTAACTCTTTGACAAATTTTGGCAATTCCACAAAATAATGCAAAATATCCACAAGATGCGGCTGACCGGTGACGGTTTCTCTGGATTCATGCATGGAGACACAGTGGTCAAAACCATCAAATAAAACAAAATCGGTAATGGTAATGGCGATCACCTGTTTGAGTTTGGTGTAGTCTTCCCCTTTGCCCAGTTGTTGGACGTAAGCCTTGGCACTGTTGTATTGGATCCGTTTGATCATGGCGGCCACTTTTTCCACCTGCATTTCCACCACATAGGAAATGCCCCGATGATCTTTGCAGCGCACATCCAGCACCGTGGATTTTAAATCCTTGAGGCGGGGAGCCAGGAAGGGATCCAGAATAGTCAACTCGGCGATGCGCCGATCCCCTTCCAGGCACAACAGGCTTTCCAAAAACGAGATCAAAATATCCTTGGCATCTTCACTGCCGAAGATTTTTTTGAAGGCGAAGTCGATGCGGGGGTCGATGAACTTCATTGGACTACCCTGAATGGGTTTTGTGATTGCAGAAGAGACTGTCCGCAGTATAACTCCTTTTGGGAATCTGTTCCACTAATTAATCAGCATGTTAGGACGCAAGGAGGCAAAAAAGGCCCCGACACCAGATGCCCCTTCTTTCTCATGAATGCGAATGGCCTCTGATCCCACCACCGCAATTTCCGCCTGCCCCTGCAAAAAGGAGACATCGGAGGCGGATTTTACCCCAAATCCCACTGCCAGGGGGGTTGACGTGGCTTGGCGACAGCGTTCTATAAACTGGTTGACCTCACCACCAAAAGCGGTTTCTTTACCGGTCACCCCCTTGCGAGCCACACAATAGCAAAAACCCTGGGCGGCAGCTCCAATCTCCTGCATGCGTTGATCGGAGGTGGTGGGGGTGAAGAGTTGGATCCAGGAGAGTCCCTCCCGCTGGCACAAGGCCATGGCTTCAGCGGCATCTTCCAGGGGTAGATCGGGAACGATTAAACCTTTGGCACCCGCCTGGGCCACCTGTTGGATGAAGGTTTCCACCCCGCGTGCAAACAAAATATTAAAATAGGTCATCACCAGGAAAGGAATGGGGTAGCGATGGCAGACCTCCTGCAACAAGGCCAGCCCGGCATCCACCTTGAATCCCCCATCCAGGGCCTGTTGGTTGGCATAGGCGATGACGGGACCGTCGGCAATGGGTTCGGAAAAGGGAAATTGCAATTCCATGATTTCCACACCAGCCGCCACCATGTGGTCGATTACCCTAAGATTTTCTTCCAGGGAGGGATGACCCAATACCAGATGGGACATAAGGAGAATGGGAGACTCTCCCCTGGCTTGCCGGTTGTCCAATGCTTGACGGATGCTCTCCTGCAAGGAAAGGCTGGTCATGGGGTGACTCCTTTACCAAAATATTGAATTGCCTTCTGACGGATAAAGTCACGCCAGGGTTGATCTTCCAGGGCTTCGGCAATGGTAAAGATGTCCTTGTCGCCACGACCGGAGAGATTGATCATAGAGATACTGTCCTTGGGCATTTGGGGAATTTCTTTGAATGCCTGGGCGAAGGCATGGCTGGATTCCAAGGCAGGGATAATGCCTTCCCGGCTGGTCAAGAGTTTGAGGGCAGAGACCACTTCGTGATCCAATGCGGCTTCAAAGCGCACCCGACCGGTGGTATGCAAATGGGAGAGGATGGGGGAAACCCCCACATAATCAAGACCAGCAGCCACCGAATGAGTTTCCCGCATTTGACCGTCTTCATCTTGCAGGAAGAAGGTTTTGTAGCCATGGGCCACACCAACGGTGCCTTTTTGGGAGGCAATGCGGGAGGCGTGTTCATGACCGGTGAGTCCACGACCGCCCGCTTCCACCCCCACCAGTTCCACCCCATTATCTTCCAGAAAGGCGTGGAAGATACCCAAGGCATTGGAACCTCCCCCAACACAGGCAAAGATTCGATCTGGCAGTCGTCCTTCCTGTTGAAGAATTTGCCGTCTGGCCTCTATGCCAATGATGGATTGAAACCAGGCCACCATTTCAGGAAAGGGGTGGGCACCACAGGCGGTTCCCAACAGATAGTGGGTGGTATCCATACTGCCCACCCAATCCCGCAGGGCTTCGTTGATGGCATCCTTGAGGGTTTGTGAGCCAGAGGTGACCGGGATGACGGTTGCACCCAACTGTTGCATCCAGAAGACATTGGGACGTTGCCGTTCCACATCCTTGGCACCCATATAGATGGTGCACTCCAACCCCATGCGGGCAGCCATGGTGGCGGTGGCCATGCCGTGTTGACCGGCTCCCGTCTCGGCAATAACCCGCTTTTTGCCCATGCGTTTGACCAATAAACCTTGTCCCATGACATTATTGGCCTTGTGGGCACCTGTCTGGTTCAGATCTTCCCGTTTGATATAAACCTTGCGTCCGCCAAACAGTTCGGTCAAACGACCGGCAAAGGTTAGGGGGGTGGGACGGCCCGAATAGTTTTCCATCACCGCCAGGTATTCATCCCAAAAGGTCGGATCCTTTCTGGCTTCCTCATAGGCCGCAATGAGCTGCACAAAGGTTTCATGCAATATTTCAGGAATGTACTTGCCACCAAAAACGCCAAAATAACCACTCTTCATGCCCGCTCCCTTCACGCTGGAAACCTCTGACTGCTCTAAAATACCTTCCACCACGTTATAATACCAGTCAACTTGCACGAAAAGGTGTGGCGATGGCGTTTGTCATAAGCTATAGTAGCGGGGATGATTATCGCGGCTTTGCACCAATTCGTTGCCAATAGGCAATTTTTCCATTTGGAAAAGGTTTCATAATTTCTTGCAAAACAACGGGTTGTCCGTTTGACGTCTAGTTTGGTAACTGGAAAGGGAAAACAACAATGGCAAAACGGCTTTGGGGCAGCTTGGGTATGATGGCAGGGGTGGTTTCCCTGGCATTGTCTGGCGCAGCTTGGGCAGATTCCCATATCATCACCTACAAGGATGATGTGAAAAGCATTTTGGAACATCGTTGCCTGGAATGCCATAAAACAGGTGGTGACGGAGCCAAGGCTTCCGGCCTGTTGATGGACAGCTATACCAATCTGATGAAGGGAACCAGCAATGGGTCTGTCATCACTCCTGGCAATCCATCCACCAGTAATTTACTGGTTCTGGTTGAGGGCAAGGCCGCCATTCGCATGCCCCACAACAAGAAACCCCTTACCAAATGTGAAATTGATATCCTACGCAAATGGATTGCCCAAGGTGCCAAGGATAATTAATATTCCTTTGGTCATGATCTGAAATTATCCCGGGCCTTGCATCAGGGTCCGGGTGGTTTTTCAACCCTGTGCAGGAATTGTGTTCGGTGAAAATTCGCAAAGTCATTGTTCCCGTTGGAGGATTAGGTACCCGCTTTCTGCCAGCGACCAAGGCCATCCCCAAAGAAATGCTGCCGGTGGTGGATCGTCCACTCATTCAATATGCGGTGGAAGAGGCGTGGGCTGCCGGGGCTGAACATGTTATTTTTGTTACCAGTCGTGGTAAAAAATCCATCGAAGACCATTTCGACCATTTTCCTGAACTGGAGGAGTTGCTTTCCTTACGGGGCAAGGTGGATATGCTGCAAAGCGCAACCGACATGATTCCGGAAGCAGGACGTATCCATTATACCCGGCAAAGCCACCCCCTGGGATTGGGACATGCCATCTGGTGTGCCCGGGAACTGGTTGGGGATGAACCCTTTGCCATCATCCTGCCTGATGATTTAATCCATGCCAGGAAACCTGTTCTTCAGCAAATGACGGAGGGGTTTCAAAAGGTGCGTGCCCCCATGATCGCTGTCATGGAGGTGGAACAGCAGGAAACCAGTAAATATGGTATTGTGGCGGTGGAAGAGGAGAAAAACGCCCTCATGCGTGTTCGCTCCATGGTGGAAAAGCCTGCTCCCCAGGAAGCCCCCTCCCGCTTGGCCATTATCGGGCGTTATATTTTGACACCGGAAATTTTTGATATATTGGGTGACCAGGAAGAGGGCAGGCAAGGGGAGATTCAGCTCACCGATGCCATGGCCGGTTTGTTGAAAAGACAGGTCATCTATGCTTACCGATTCCAGGGCACCCGCTACGATTGTGGTGACAATGCGGGCTATCTTATGGCCAACCTGGCCTTGGCCATGGAGCGTCCTGCCTTGGCTGAAAGATTGATACCGTTTCTGAAAAAATTCCCCCTCAACGGAGAATCTTCCTCCTCTTGATAACGATAGTGAGTTGCCATGCGTATAACCATCATTGGTTCCGGCTATGTGGGGTTGGTGTCCGGGGTTTGTTTTTCCGAATTTGGGGTGGATGTCACCTGCGTTGACAACGATCCCACCAAGATTGATATGCTCAATAATGGTCAGGTTCCCATCTACGAACCCGGCCTGGAAGAGCTGATGGTCCGCAACCGTTCCCGCCTGCATTTTACCACCGATACGGGAGCTGCCGTGGCGCAAAGCCAGGTGGTGTTCATTGCGGTGGGAACCCCGGAGAGACGGGGCGATGGGGCGGCGGATTTGAGCTATGTCTACCAGGCAGCCAGAAATATTGCTCCCCATATCAAGGATTTTACCGTGGTGGTCAATAAGTCCACCGTTCCGGTGGGAACCGGGCGGGAGGTGGAAGAGATTATCCGTGAGGAAAATCCCAACGCAAAATTCGCCGTGGCCTCCAACCCGGAGTTTTTGCGGGAGGGATCGGCCATTGAAGATTTTCTGCGCCCGGATCGCATTGTCATTGGAGTGGAGTCGGAACAGGCAGCGGCCATTCTCAAAGAGTTGTATCGTCCTCTGTATCTGATTGAGACCCCCATTGTCTTCACCAATGTGGTGACGGCGGAATTGACCAAATATGCCGCCAACGCCTTTTTGGCTACCAAGATCACCTTCATCAATCAAATTGCCAATTTGTGCGAAAAGGTGGGGGCGGACGTGCACGACGTGGCCAAGGGTATGGGATTGGACCGGCGCATCGGTGGCAAATTTCTTCATCCTGGACCGGGCTATGGCGGCTCCTGTTTTCCCAAGGATACCCTGGCCCTTACCCGTACCGCCCAGGCCCATGGCGAACCCATTACCCTGGTGGAAAATGTGGTGGCGGTCAATCTGGCGCAAAAAAAACGCATGGTGGAGAAAATTGTCCAGGTCATGGATGGCAGTGTGAAAGGGGCCACCATCGCGGTGCTGGGACTTACCTTCAAGCCCAATACGGATGATATGCGTGATTCCCCCTCCCTCACCATTTTGCCGGGTTTGTTGGACTTGGGAGCCACCATTCGGGCTTACGATCCGGTGGGGATGAAAGAGGCTGCCAAGCAACTGCCATCCCAAGTGACCATGTGTTCCTCTGCCATGGAAACGGTGCAGGGGGCCGATGCCCTGGTCATTTTGACCGAGTGGAACGAATTTCGCAGCCTCAATCTGTCTGCTATTTTCCAGGCGTTGAAGCCACGGGCGGATGGCAGTCGGGTTTTTTGTGATTTGCGCAATATTTACAATCCTGCCCGTCTGCGTGACATGGGATTCCGCTATGTGAGCGTGGGACGATAGAGGTTTTCCGGTTCCAATGGGCTATTTAAAAAAAAGGGACTGTTGTTTCAGTCCCTTTTTTTTATCGGGTATTCCAACCATTGACAGACTTGACGGTTTACAGGCTTTTGCAGGATGATTGCGCAGAAAAACAGGGTGCAGACATAGAACAAGGCATATTTCAGGATCGGCCCATGAATGTTAATCGTTTTCGCATTGGGGTTCGTGTCACCATCGGGGTTGTGATTCCTCTGCTATTATTGGTTTTTGTTGGAAGTTGGAGTTGGATTGCCAGTGATAAAGTCTTTAAAGAGGTGGAACAGGTGCGGGATGATCGATTGCACCTGACTCTTCTCGCCCAACAATTGGGCAAAGATTTGGTGCATATGCAGTATTATTTGACCGAGGTGGCCATCAATAAGGCGGAACGTAATGATGGAAATATCTTTAGTGGTGCTGAAGACTATTATCATACATTTTTAAAAAATCTCAATGAATATGAAGAGCATTCCAAGAAGCTCAACAATGGCAAGGTGGATGAAAAAATTGCCACTTTGCGTAAAAAGGTGGTGGAGTTTTTTGCAACAGGCAAGCGCATGGCGGAAGCCTTTGTCAATGATCGCACCGAAGAGGGTTTTTTACTCAAGGAATCCTTCGATGAGGAGGCGGAATATTTTGATTTTCTCCTGGAACCCCTGTTAAGGCGGGAGCGGGATTCTTCCGTTGCGGCCATGGATGCCCTGGTAGGGGAGATGGCGCGGCTTAAGCAGGGGGTGTTGTTGGTGATGATGGTGGCGATGGTGGTTTCCTCGTTGGTGGGGTGGTTGTTGGTTCGCTCTCTTGTCCATCCTATTGTCACCATGAAGGGGGCTATGCATACGGTCTCCACCGGCAATTTTGGCCATCAGGTTCCGGTGATCGGCCAGGATGAATTGAGTGACATGGCCAAAATATTCAACCTGATGGCTCAGGAGTTGGCCAAGACTTATTCAGGTTTGGTGAGTGAAAAGGAAAAGTTGGCGACGATTATTTTGTCGGCGCGGGAAGGGATTGTGGTTACGGATCGGCAGAAAAATATTGTTCTGGTCAATCCATCGGCAGAGAGACTACTGGGTAAGACCCATGAAGAAATCTTGGCGGGGGGATTTTTCCAGTTGGTGGATGATCCTGATTATATCACCGCCCATTTGAGCGGCAGCAATCCGCCGGAGACCATTGTTTATAAAAGCCAGGTCTTATCGGTCTACGCCTCCCCCTTTTTTGACGAGAACAAGGTGTTGGTGGGGGCAGCGGCGTTGATTCGGGATATCACCAACGAAAAGCGGTTGGAAGATCAATTGCGGGAGCAATCCCAAACCGATGCCTTGACCGGTTTATTCAATCGGCGCAAGTTTGACGCCACCATGGAGATGGAGGTGGAACGGGCCAGGCGATACAAACATCATTTGAGCCTGGTATTGTTTGATGTGGACCATTTTAAAAAATTCAATGATACCTACGGCCATGATCAAGGGGACCGGGTGTTGCAGGCGGTGGGGCGTCAGATGAAAAAAACCTTGCGCAATCTGGATGTTTGTTGCCGGTATGGCGGGGAGGAGTTTGTAGCCATCCTGCCGGGCACACCCTCTGCCGGTGCCGAGCGTTCTGCGGAAAGGTTGCGGGCGGATATCGAGGCCATGGTGGTGGATGGTTTGAAGGTGACCATCTCCTTAGGGGTGGTGGCCTATCCCGATTGTGGTATTGCCAATGTGGAAGCCATGGTCAAGATGGCGGACAATGCTTTGTATCAAGCCAAGAAGGGGGGGCGCAATCAGTATAAACTGGCGGAAATGCCGCCTCCACCGCCGCCAGCTCCTGCCGGTTAAAGTTCCACGATAAAATCCATATCTGCCATTGGTTGTGGCAGGCAGCGTCCAGACAGGGCTTCCAACGCCTGGAGATATTCTTTTGCTTCCACCAATTGGGTGTGGAGATCGGCAAAATTTGCCACGCCCAACAGGGTTATGGGGTGACCACAGCCTGCCAGTCCCACGGCCAGACGGATGCCTTCCAATCGTTGTTCTTTTTCCTCTGACAAGAGAATTCCCAAGCGTTTTTTCCCTTTGGCGAGACCGGAGGCTTGCCTGTGGTTGCACAGGAGGGTGTCGCTTTCCTGGATCATCTCTGCCAGATTGGCCAGACCGCCGGGGGAGAAGGTGGTTTGGGTGAGGGGGAGGGGTGGGTTTAAGCGACTGTGGCCGAAGGCGCAATAGATGCGTTGTCCGCCGGGTAGGGGGGAGAAGGGGTGGTTGACCAAGCGGATGCCCTTATGCAGGAGGAAGAGATGATGCACTCCTTCATGAGGCAGGGTAGGGGGAAGCTGGTTGCGGGTGACCAGCAGGGTGGTGGTCATTCGGCTTTTTCTTCCGACAGCTCAGAGGCGGTGGGAATGTCCACCTCACCCAATCGCCAGCTACGGTGGATCTGCCATTGACCACTCACCCCGCCTGGCGGGGGTTGGCTGTAGTTGCGCAGGATCACCACCCGGACATATTCCCCTTCATCACTGTTTTCCAGTGCCATGGCTTCCATCTCTCGCCAGGCCAGGGGGTAGAAGTTGGGTTGCTGGAAGATGGCCCCTTCGTATTGATTTTCCCCGTTTTGCACCACCGGCAGGCGCAATTTGTCGGAGAGGGAGGAGAGGGAGATGGCTTGGCTGGCCAGTTCGCTGTAGGCTGCGTTGTCCTCATCGTTTGCGGGCATGGCATATTTTTTATGGATAGGTTCATCCTTGCCCGCCCATTTGCCCTCAAGGGTGGCCAGTTGTTGGCGGAATTGGTTGGCTTCCTCCGATTCTTTGCCCATGCGTCCAACATCCACGGCAGTGCGGGCGGCCAGGGCCTCCCAGGCACGATCCAGACGTTTGCGCAAATCCTTGTTGCCTTTGGGCTTGCCGGAAACTTTGAAGGCGGCCTGGATGGTTTTGTTCCAATCGTTAATGGTTTGCCGCAAGGTGGAATCCAATTCGTTGGGGACGTTGTTGAAGATCCAGGAGGCGTACTCCCGCATGATATCCCCCTCTGCGGTGGGCAGGGTGGCGGCATATTTGTTCACCTCCTTGACGGCAAAGGGGGCTGCCTTGATCTTTTGATCCATCTCCCACCCCCATTCGGCAATCCGTCCAGGGGAGGCTTCCAGCTCCAGAGCGGGATAAAATCCTTCCTGGGGCAGCATGCGTTGGATTAAAAAAATGGTCCCTGCTGGATCGGCCCAGGCAGTGATGGTAGCAAGGGCGATAAAAAGGGCAACCAGGGGACGCTTGATCATGGTGGCTTCCTTTGCATGAAGTAACTATAAAGAGGGGCGATTATCGGTCAACAGGGCAATGGCCATGGCGGCTGCCCCTTCGTTTCTGCCGGTAAAGCCCAATTGTTCGGTGGTGGTGGCCTTGATGTTGATCTCCTGCCGGGTGATTCCCAACAGGGGGGCCAGCTTTTCCCGCATGGCCGGGACGTGAGGGGCCAAACGGGGTCTTTCACAAATGACTGTAGCATCCACGTTGACAATTTTCCAGCCTGTATTGGCAAGCAGGGTGACCACATGGCTTAATAGTTGGCAACTGTCCGCACCCTTGAAGGTGGGATCCCGGTCGGGAAAGTGCAAACCGATATCCCCCATACCCGCCGCCCCCAAGAGGGCGTCCATGATGGCGTGCACCAGGACATCCGCATCCGAATGTCCCAACAGACCAAGGGTGTGGGGTATGGTGATCCCCCCCAGAATCAGGGGGCGTTGGGCAACCCATTGGTGGGTATCAAATCCCTGACCAATGCGAAAATTCATGGTAAACCTCCCTTTTTTTCTCCAAATTTTTTCCTTGACAGCCCCTGGGGTGCAAAAAATATTCACAGCCATCTCTGCCGATAAAATAATGACAGGTGCATCCCTTCGGCAAGGGGAAAAGAATGGGAGTTGAATATTTAACTGTTTGAAAAAAAAGAATAAAAATTAAGCCTAAAAAATAGGCAATCTGCTCTCAAGGCAAGGTTTGAAAGGGGGTTGAGGGGTTATTCCAAACCTTTTCCACAGAGTTATCCACAGCTTGACTGGAAAGTTGAAGAAATGGCTGATTTCACGCCAACTTTCCAGTCCGCTGGGAAAGGAAACGGGGAAAATCACCGTTTGGGACGTTTCAGGGGCATTTTGCAGGGGAGGGACATGACCTGTTGCACCTCCTCCTGGCGTTGGTTGTCTTGCCAGATGCGGGTATTGGTCAGTTTAATCTTGGTTACCACGTGGAGCTTTTCGTCGAAGACTCGGTAATATTCATCCATGAACCATTTCACCATCTCCTCCAAGCGTTCCAGGTGACGGGAGCGAATGTCTTCCAGTTGATCGGCATATTTTACCCACTCATCGGCAGAAATGATCCCCTGGTCGCGGGCTTCTTTGTATTCGGCGATCATTTCATCCAGCCGCTTGTGGGTGAGACCTTTGCGGGAGAGGATGGAGCGCACCTCATTTTTTGCTTGAAAATTGGTGTAGAAGGTTTCGGGTGGGGGTGGGGTATCGTGCTCCTTTTGGCCCACAAACATGAGCAGATCCGCATCGGTAACCGGATCCTTGTATCTGCGTTCCCCTTTGAGCAGCCAGTCGTTGATGGGGATCCAGTATTCTTCGTCTGCGCGGGCCGCATTTTGCAGGGCTTCCCGTTTATTTTTTTCTTGCTCTTCTTCTTTATCCAAAACGCGCCAATTGCGCCAGGGGGTAACAGACATGGGCCATCTCCTGCACCGGGGTGAATACCATGAGGAGGAAGTTGCAACTATGATGCCGAAAGGGTAGAGTATGGAACCTTCTTACAGGCCATGCAATCGTTCATCAGGGAGATGGATTGGGTGATTAAAAATTCGACGACAACCCCTGCCTCGCGTAACGACAGCGAAGGCAGTGAGGTGCAAAAAATTCGTGCCTTGCCTTCGGTAACCTTGGAGGATGCCGCCTGGTTGGCGGGGATCACCCCGGAGGCGTTGCAGGGTTTTCTGGAGGCTGCGGCTATCAAGACGGCTGCCACCGATGGTTCCACACGGGTAGCGGTGAGTGATTTAATCCGGGGGGGCTTTTCGGTGGCTTCCCGGCGGGAGACCCAGGTGACCATGTTGCGCACTCAGTTGCATTCGGCGTTGGAGCGGGAGAAGGCTTTGGCCAATGCCTTGCAGTTGCAGTTGGGCAAGCCCGCCCACGGTTGGGAGGAGGGAGAGGGCGAACGGTTGGAGAGCAAGCCGGAAGAGCCGCCTGCAGCCCCGACGGTCAATCGTGTGGAGCGTGCCAGGGGTAAGGGTAAGAAGCGATAGGAAAAACCATCCTGCCCCCCGTGGAAGCGGGGGGCAGGGGGAAAGATTACACCATGGGTTTGTTGCCTTGGGTCGAGCGAATGTGCAGCTCTTTTAATTGGGGGGCATCCACGGTGGAGGGGGCTTGGGTGAGCATGCAGGTGCCTTTTTGGGTTTTGGGGAAGGCGATGACATCCCGGATGGATTCCACCCCCAGCATCAGGGCTACCAGGCGATCCAATCCCAGGGCGAGACCTCCGTGGGGAGGGGCACCGTAGGAGAGGGCCTTCATCAGGAAGCCGAATTTTTCTTCTGCCTCTTCCTTGCCAATTTGCAACAGTTCCAGCATGCGCAATTGTACGGCGGTATCGTGCACACGAATGGAACCGCCGCCCACTTCCACACCGTTCAGAACCAGGTCATAGGCTTGGGAGCGCACCTTGGTTAAGGGGTGGCTGCCATCGTCTTCCATGTCACTCATGCACAGGGGCAGATCTTCTGTCCTGGCGGCGGTGAAGGGGTGGTGGACGGCTGCATAGCATTTGCCCTCTTCATCCCAGTCCAGAAGGGGAAAGTCGGTCACCCAGACGAAGGCGAAGGGTTTGTCATCCATCAGGCCCAAATCTTTGCCCAGTTTGACCCGCAGCCGTCCCAGGGATTCATTGACAATGGGAAGTTTATCGGCACCGAAGAAGATCAGGTCGCCGACTTCTGCCTTGCTGGCTTGTTGGATGGCCTCTTTTTCTTCGTCGGAGAAAAACTTGACGATGGGAGATTGCCAGCCATCTTCCTGCCAGGGAGCGTTGACCTTGATCCAGGCAAGACCTTTGGCTCCGAAGGTGGCCACAAAGGCGGTGTAGTCTTCGATCTGCTTGCGGGAGAGTTGACCGCCGCCGGGCACCCGTAAAAGCTTGACCGCGCCCCGGTTGGCCCGTCCGCCAGCCATGTTGGCCATTTGGGCGAACACTTTGAAGCCGGTATTTTTCATGGCAGCGGTGATTTCCACCAGTTCCATGGTGATGCGGGTATCGGGGGCATCCCGTCCGAAGCGATCCATGGCCTCTTCGTAGGTGAGGCGGGGCAAGGGTAGAGGAACTTCCAGACCCAGGGCATCCTTGAAGGAGCGGGCGACGGCACCTTCGGTAAGGGTGATCACGTCTTCTGACTGGACGAAGGACATTTCCAGATCCACCTGGGTGAATTCCGGTTGCCGGTCGGCGCGCAGGTCTTCGTCCCGGAAGCAGCGGGTGATTTGGAAATAGCGATCATAGCCTGCCACCATCAGCAATTGTTTGAACAATTGGGGGGATTGGGGCAGGGCGTAGAATTGACCGGGGTTGAGGCGGGAGGGAACCAGAAAGTCCCGTGCCCCTTCCGGGGTGCTGCGGGTGAGCATGGGGGTTTCCACTTCGATGAAACCCTCTTCATCCAGGTGACGGCGCATGGATTGGGTCACCCGATGGCGGAAGATGATGTTTTTCTGCATCTCCGGTCGGCGCAGATCGAGAAAACGGTGGGTGAGGCGGGAGGCTTCCCCCACATTTTCGTCCAACTGGAAGGGGAGGGGCTGGCAGACGTTGAGAATGTCCAGGGTGTCGGCGTAGACCTCCACCATGCCGGTTTCCAGGTTGGGATTGATGGTTTCCGCCGTGCGGGGGGCCACCTCACCCTTGACTTGAATCACATATTCGGAACGCAGATCGTGGGCGATGGCATGCACATGGCTGTGCCGTTCCGGGCTGAAGACGATCTGTATCAAGCCGGTCCGATCCCGCAAATCCACGAAGATCACCCCGCCGTGGTCACGACGACGACTGACCCAGCCGCAGAGGGTAACCCGCTGACCCACCAGGTTGTCACGAACTTGGTTGCAATAGTGGCTGCGATTCATGAATCAGGGACTCCCGGTTGCAGGTTCGGCGGCGTCCTGGCTGGATTCCTCTTCCTCTTCCGGGCCGTCCACCGGCAGGTGATTTTGTGCCAGTCGCAAGGATTCGTTGACCAGTTCCAGCATGTAGGCTTTTTCCTGCTCACGGAAGCGGTCGCTCAATTCCCGGCTTTTTTGGTAGGCATCCACCGCCAGATCCCACTGTTCCATGGTGTGTTTGATGAGACCATCCAGGTAGTGGTTGAAGGGGTTGTCCGGGTCGCCCTGCATGGCGGTTTCCACCCAGGTTTCCGCATTGTCCGGGTCGCCTTGATCGATGTAGAAGGCGGCCAGTTTTTGGGCCACTTGCCAGGGTTCCACCCCTTTGGGATGGTCGAATTCGTCCATCAGAAAGCTTTCAGCGGCCTTGAAATCACCGGCGGCCACCAGCCATTCGGCGTAGCGGGCGATCCAGTAATCGTAGAGGATGAACTCCTCTTCCCGTGAGCCATCCAGCACGCTTTTCAGCAGCTCCATGGCCTTGGTGACTTCACCGTTTTGGTAAAAGATGGAGGCCATTTCGGCGCGGGCCATGCCGGAGGCCAACTGGGCGGGAACTTGGGCCAGTTGTTCCATGGAAAGGCTGTGGATCAACTGGGCCACCGCCACGGCGCGAATGGACGGGGTGGGAGAACCCAGTTTCCAGGCCGGGTCACCCTCTTTGTCCAGATGGCAGCTTTTGTATTTATTGCCGGAGCCACAGGGGCAGGGATCGTTACGGCCAATCTTGGGGGCGGCCACGTTGTAACGGGGCCGGGATTGAAAGCCCAGGGATGGCTTGGGGGCCAGGTCGATCAACTTCTGGGCGAAATAGGAGTACCATTTCCAGTAGGGATTTTCCTGGACCTTATCGTCCCCTGCCAGCCAGCGGGCGACGTTTAAGGGATTGGTTTCCAGTGCCGCCACCACCAGGGCTTCGGCAAAGGTGCGGGGATCGTTTAAATCTTTGGTTTCGGAAGCCACAGCAGGCAACTCCTTCCGGTTGAAGCCCGCCAGGGGTGGATTGACCACGGGCGGGGGTGTCTGATGACAAGGTTACTCAAATGGGGTTGAATATTAATCCATTTTAGGGGGCGTGCGCCAGTGGCGAAGGTAAATTCCTTTGCAATCGGTTGCCCGACGGGGCAAAAAAGAGGATAATCTTGGGATTTATGGGTGGGAGAGGGGAAACTTCCCTGGAGTGAGCCATGTTGAGGTTTCTATTACGCCTGGTGGTGGTGTGGCTTTTGTGGCCTTGCATGATCTGGGCGGAGCCAGCGGATATGGAGAGCCAGGAGGTTAAGGTTTACAAAACCTTTGCCGACCATTTCATTCAGGGGCGTTTGGATGCGGCGCGAGCCTTGGCGGGCAGTGAGACGCTGCATACCATCCTGAATCGCAAGGAAAAGGCCTTGGCCAAGGCAGGTGGGCCACGGGCCATAGATGAGACCATCTTTATGATCATCGATCAGCGCAAGCTGGCCGGTGGGGCAACCAAAATTCACGGCATGCAAATCATCCAGTACCAGGAACCGGCCAACGATCCCCCTGTGTTTCACCGTCAGTTTGTCACGGTGCGGCAGCAGGAAGGGGGGTGGCGGGTGGAGGAGTTCATGGATGAGGAGGAAGAGTGTTGCAAATGAGAGTGAGGAGAGGTTTATGATTGTCACCCGGTTTGCCCCGTCCCCGACGGGGTTTTTGCATATCGGTGGTGCCCGCACCGCCTTGTTTTGTTATCTCTATACCCGGCACATGGGTGGTAAATATTTGTTGCGGGTGGAGGATACCGACCAGGAGCGGTCCACCAGCGCGGCCATTGATGCCATCAAGGAAGGGTTGGCCTGGATGGGATTGACCCCGGATGGGGAGCCGGTCTTTCAGTCCCACCGTTTTGCCCGCCATGTGGAAGTGGCCCAGCAATTATTGCAGGCGGGCAAGGCGTATAAGTGTTATTGCAGCAAGGAAGAGCTGGACAACATGCGGGAGGCCCAAAGGCAGGCCCAGATCAAACCCCGATATGATGGTCGTTGTCGTCAGCGGCAGGAGCAACCGGATTTGCCTTTTGTGATTCGCTTTCATACCCCAGCGGAAGGGGAGGTGGTATGGGATGATCAAATTCAGGGCACCATTCGCATTCAAAACAAGGAATTGGATGATTTGATCCTGGTACGCTCCGACGGTGTCCCCACCTATAACCTGGCGGTGGTGGCGGATGATCATGACATGGGCATCACCCATGTCATTCGTGGCGAAGATCACATCAGCAACACCCCCCGGCAGATTCATCTGTTCCGTGCTTTGGGTTGGCCGGTGCCTGAATATGCCCACATGCCGTTGTTGCATGGCACCGACGGGGCCAAGTTGTCCAAGCGGCATGGGGCGGTATCGGTGTTGCAGTATCGGGAGGATGGATTCCTGGCCGAGGCCGTCAACAATTATCTGGTGCGGTTGGGTTGGAGCCATGGGGAGCAGGAGGTGTTCACCATGGAGGAGATGATCCAGCATTTTGATGTGAAGGATGTGGGGCGTTCGGCGGCCATCTTTAACCAATCCAAATTGTTGTGGTTGAATAACCAGCACATGAAATCGTTGCCGGTGGAGCGGGTGGCGGCGGAGTTGTTGTATCAGTTGCGGCGGCTGGAGGTTGTCCAGGAGGTGGAAGAGACGTTGTTGCATGCCTTGGTATTGGGTTATCGGGAGCGCACCCGCACCTTGTTGGAGATGGCCACCATGGTGAGCCACTTTTTCCGGGAGTCGGCGGAGCCTTATGAGGAGGCGGCGGCCAACAAGCATTTCAAGGGAGAGATCGCCCCGGCCTTTGGTCAATTGGTGGCGGGTTTGCAGGGGGTGGAGGATTGGCAGGCGGCTTCCATTGAGGCGGTCTTTCGCCAGGTGTTGGCGGAGAGTGGCTTGGCCATGGTCAAGCTGGCCCAGCCGGTGCGGGTGGCCCTCACCGGGAGGGATATTTCGCCGGGTATTTTTGAGGTGTTGTATTGGTTGGGCAAGGATCGTTCCCTCTTGCGTTTGCAACGTGGTCTGGAAATCATTCAACAAAAAGCCGCCTTGCTTGCAAACTCTTGACGGCCTGAATCCCCATTGGATATAGTAAGGGGATGTTGGCGGATCGTTCAACGGTAGGACAGCGGACTCTGACTCCGTCAATCTAGGTTCGAATCCTGGTCCGCCAGCCAATTCAAAAAAAATAAAAAAGGCCACCCTGGTTTTTCAGTCGGGGTGGCTTTTTTATTTGGGGGTGCTTGGTTGGTGCATGCCGCGCCACTGGAGGCGAATGGTGGAGGGGCGGCTGGTGCCTTGGCTGTTTTCCCCCATGAGGCCCAGGGTGACATCCCTGGCGGGCAGGGTGAGGCGGATGGTTTGGTTGCCTTGGGAATCCATCACCTTGTGGTGGGCGAAGGATTGACCATCCAGGGTGACCTTGAGAGCCGTCAGGGGGGTATCGGCCCGATAGTTGACCACTACTTCCTGTTTGACAAAATAACTGCCATCTCTGGGGGTGAGGATATCCACCTGGGGTGGTTTGCTGGCGGGAGCTGCCAGGTTGGGACCACGTTCCAATTTACCGGCATCCGCCAAACGCAGGGCTTCATTCACATCCAAAGCAGTCAATACTCGATCCACCACATCGGGACGGTGGTAGATATCCCGGAAGTGGGAGACGGGATAGAAGAGGGCCTCCTTGTCCAACCCCTGGTTCACATGCCATCCCAACAAGGATTCCCCATCCGCCGAAGCCTTGTAATAGCCCGCTGGGGTCCACGCCACCCACCGCTTGCCGTCTGAATGGGGGAAAAAGGCCAGTAACTCTTTTCCATCGGACACCCGATACCAGCGAATGGTTCCATCACCAAAAGCCGCCACCGCCAGCCGTCCATCCCCGGAAATGTTCACCTGCCAGGTTGCTCCCGGAACCCCATTTTGCCATTGTTCCTCGCCCTGGCGATTATAAAGGCGCAAGCTCCAGTCGTTTCCCAGCAGAAAATGGTTGCCATCAGGGGCGATGGCCAGGCTGCGGGATCGTTCATATTTTACTAACTTCAATTTTTTGCCATTGAGGGTGGGGTTGAAGGTGTGTTGCCAATCTTTGATCTCCAAGCCGTCGGCTTGCTGGCGGGGGGGATTTAAGGTGTGGTCCGCCTGCAAGGGAGATTCCAGGCGGCTTGTTGCCAGGGAAAAGCGGGCTGGGCGTTCCCCTTGGAAGTCAAAAGAAAAGGCCACCTGACCACCATCCTGGGACAGGTGTAAAGGATTGCGACGAAAATCAGCATACTGCGGTCCTTGCTGGGGAAAAATCTGGCCCTTTTGGTCCATGACCCCCCAACGGGGATCACCAGCACCAAACACCATCCGCCCGTCAGACAGGGGGCGCACACCCATGATACTGTTTTGCGAGACAGGAAAATCCTGAAACTCTCCCTTTCCCTGGTCCGCCCAGCGGCGGATAGGAAATTCTCTATTCTTGTCATGCCTTCCCCCTGCGTACAGCCAGCGACCATCAGGGGACCAGGAGATGGAGTTTAAACTATTTGTTACTCCTGTAGTATCAGCAGCATAAAGAAGGTTCAAGGTGGAGCCATCCAGAATATCCACCTGCGAGGAGTCATAATACCCTACCGCAACAAGGTGACCACCGGGTGAAAAGGCTACCCCAAAGGGTTGTTTACCTGAGGTCTTGACCTTGGCCACCAGTTCCCAGGAAGGGTCGTAGAGACGCAGAAAATAATCATCACTGCTGGTTACCAGTCTGCCCTGGTCATCAAAATCAGCCCAAAAGCTAGAATCACCATAACTCTCATCCTTCCCCACCTCTCGACCATCCGCCACCGAGTACATGCGCACCCCATTTTTTCCTGCCAGGATGGCGGCCAAAGTACCACCATCCTTGGACCAAGCCAGATGGTTGATAACATTTGGAAGTTTAGTCAGAGAACGACGCAGTTTTCCTGTGGCTCGGTCAAAAAGATAGATGGAAGCACTCATATTCCATTCAACTCCAGTCCAGCCTGCCACCGCCACGGTGGAGCCATCCGGGGAGATGGCGGCGGCGAAGAGCTTTCCTTCCTCAGGTGTTTGCCCAATGGGTGGGCGCAAGGTGTGGAGCAGATGGCCATCGCTCAGACGCCAAATGCGGGCGGTTTTGTCATGGGAAGCGGTCACCAGATAGCGGCCCTGTTCATCCACGGCAATCCTATTAATCATAGCCCCATGCATGCCGCTTTCCAGGCGCAGGATGGGGGATTGCCAGGGTTGGGAGATGTCCCCCACTGGCAGGGGTTGCAGGGTGCTGGGGGCGTTGAGGGGGGGTAGGAACCAAAACAGGAGGGCGACCGCCATGGCCAGCAGGGAGGGGGGCAGGTAGGCGTGGCTAGGGGTAAACCAGCGGTGGGCCAGGGTGGCCGGGATGGCCAGGGCCAGGGGGGAGAGTCGGCCACTTTGAAAATTCAGGGTGAGGGTGAACTGTTTGCGCTGGTTGCTGTTTCGATTGGGACGCGACCAGAAAGCCCGTGCCCTGTCCAACCAGGAGGTGGTGACCATCTCCAGGGGGAGGGAGGTGTGGTGGCCTGGCTGGGCGTGGTGCAACAGGTGGTGGATGGCCTGGCGTATCCGCTTTTCCTGCCCCCTGTCCAGCCCCCTCAACAATTCCAGGCGCAGCCAATCGGGCATCCAACCCTGGCGGCACCAGGGCAGGTTGGCCAACCGGAGGAACAAACCCTCCTGCCCCACCTGCAATAGGTGGCCCAAATGCCAGGTCAGGTGGGGGTGGATGGCGGGGAAGACGGCCAGAGAGCGCAACCACAACAGCCCCTCTTCTGTCAAATAGGTAAGCAACTCCCCCAATAATCGTTTTACCTCCCCATCAGGGGGGGGACGGTGGGCGGTGTAACGTTCACTGGCCACCCGCAACAGGGGAGGGAAGGGGGTGCCATGGGAACTATCCTCTGCCAGGGCAGAAGGAGGGGGCGAAACCAATCGTTGCAATAGAAGATGCAACCCTTGATTGTCCGCCTGTAACAGGTGAAAACCACTGGCTGCCAACAATTGCTCTCCCCGTCCCCAACGGCAGATTGGCCGGGGGGTGAGGAGAAAGCGTTGGGGCCAGTGGGCAAACCAGGCAAGCCAGGAGAAAGGTTGCCCACTCTCGGCAGAGAGCAGACACTGGCCTTCGCTGATCACCAACAAACGACCATGCCCCTTGTTTTGCGCCAGCCAGGAAAGGGTGACCGGTTGATCCACCGCCTTGCCCGACAGGTGGAGGGGCTGAATCTGGCGGGGATGACCGGCAAAACGGTAAACCTCCAACGGCATGGAGCGTTCCGCCAAACGGTTGGCCAACCGCAAGGCCATTTCCAACAGGGGATCCCGGTTGGAAACCGCTTCCACCAAAAGAAGGGTGTGGGGAACCCGCTCTTCCACCTGCCAGACGGGGGAGAGCATACCAGCATTTTGCACAGTTTTATGAATGGAGCGGTCAACATCCAGCAATCGGGTAGTCCGCTCCTCCCCCCGCCGCAACCCTGCCAGCATGCGAGACGACCAGGGGGTGGCCAAAGGAAAATCGTTGGCCATGGGCAAGGAGACCTTCCCCTGGTTTGCCCAGAAGGCCAACAGGCGATTTTCCAAAGACCGCCTGGCCCACCATCGCCAGAAGAGCCACAGAAATAACACCACCAGGGGCAATGCCGCCACCCCAGCCCGCCAATTGTCCTCCTCCACAATCCTGATTTGCCGGGAAGGTTCCACATAGGTGCTCTTGTTCTCTTCTTTAGGAGCAGGGGGCAGTGATTTCCCGTCAG
>JADFXB010000230.1 GCA_015233935.1 Magnetococcales bacterium
GCTGATCCCCGGCCTGATGGCCCAAGGTGTCGTTGACCTGCTTGAAATGGTCCAGGTCAATAAGCATTACCGCCATTTTCTTCTGCTGCCGTAATGAAAGGGTCACCGCCTGGGCCAAATGTTCATGGAACAATACCCGATTGGGCAGACTGGTCAAAATGTCGTGATGGGCCAAATGTTGCAGCTTTTGTTCCACCCGCTTGCGCTCGATGATCCCCGCCAGGGTATTGGTCACCGCTGACATGAGGGCCATCTCTTCAGCAACCGGGACATGCTTCTCATGCAGGTACAGGTTTAAAACCCCCAACACCTGGCCCCGCGACATAATAGGGGCACAATAATGGCCATGGGGAGCCATTCCATCATAATGAATGGTGTGACGTTGATCCCCCGGTGCAGAGACCACCAGGCGTTTTTCCAATAAAGCCAAGCCACACAAACACTGTCCCGGTTTGACCCGTTCACAGGACTCCTGCAAATGGGGAGACAAACCTTCCGATGCCATCAAGCGCAAATCCCCACTCTCCTCATCGGTGAGAAAAATGGCCCCGGTCCGTATTTTCAACCAGGGAATAGTAAGGATAATTTGCAAGGCCGCTCGCAATTGATCCGATTGGGAGAGGGGTTCTAAAGAGGTTTCCAACAAACCACTCAAGGCCAGCCTGGACATTTGCCCCCGTAAATTTTCCTCCTCCTTGGCTTGCAGGGATTTGGCCATATCCCGCAACGCCTCTAATAAATAACCTATTTCATCATAATTGTACTCTTCCATGGAGGCATTCAGGTTGCCTGCTGCCACCTCCCGCACAAACCGAATGCCTCCCCGCAAGGAAGAATTAATGGAATACATTACCAATGGAAGTAATATTACATAACTAATCGTTACCACAAACATAAGAACAATAAACATTGAGTTATATTCATTATATTCTTCTGCGGCCCGTTTTTTTTCTTCCTGTAACAAGGATTCCAAAGCATGGTGCACTTTGCGAGCGGTATCTATCAGAGAGAGGCTTTCCTGGGGGGCGAGGGCAAGTTGCTTGAGCTGAAGGGCATAATTTTCTTTCAGCTGTAACACCTCTGCCAAACGCTTAACCAGAAATGGTTTTTCCTTGAATTCGGCCATGGTCTCCCTGGTCAGATCATCCAATCTCTGCAACCAGTGCTCCATCAATTGATAATATTGGCCATCCTTACGTAACAGAAAGTTTTTTTCATGGCGACGGGTTTCCAACAATGATTCATTGATCTGATGCAAACGAGTTAACAAACTTTCCATGGCCGTGGCCCGTTGCATAATGATGCCACCCAGACCAGCAATGAAAATGGCCAGGCAAACCAACACGCCAAATCCCAGATTGACCTTGGTACTGATTTTCATGGAGCAAGAGTCCGAAAACGAAGCAGGAAAAGATGGGGCATCAACAAGAGCTGGCATTGTAGAGAAAACATGTTCGCACTTCCAGTAAAGATACAACCATCATTTTTATCAATCCACATCATTACACATTGAGCCATTTCCAGCCAACCTTGCGGTAGAGGGATAGCCGCCAATTTCACATTCCATCCGGCAATGTGAACAAATTTCCTTGAATATTCTCCCAAGAGCAGGATAATCCCCCAGAAAGTATCCTTTCTTATTGTCTTTTGCCCCCATTTTATCCATGATCCCACATCCTGGCATTGAATTGCTTTTTCCATAGTCTCCTGTGGTGATAACGCCTTTGGCTGCCTGCACTGAAAGGGTCTTACTATTTCCACCTCCGTGCCAGCCAGATTATGATCCTGCTCTAGAGATACTCCTTCAACTTTGGTGGGAAAAGTACATTGACCAAACCAATTCCATATTCATTTTACGCTTGCAACCGACTTACCCAACCCAGATTTTTTATCTGGTTTTTTCTGTTTTGCATCCTGCTTACCGCCGGATCGAGTTTGGCTGAAGAAAAACGACTGACAGCCCATATCCGCCATCGCCCACCCTATTTGATCGTCCAGGGCCAATATCTTGGTGGCTCTCTCAAGGAAATTCTGGATCTGGCGGCACAACGGGCAGGGTATCGGGTGGATTGGCAGGATGTTCCTTTCACCAAAAGCATCGAAGCCTTAAAAACTGGTGAGGTGGATCTGGTCCCCCGCACTGTAGTCACCCCTGAGCGACAACAGTTTGTCCGTTTTCTTCCCCCCATTGGCTACGAACAACAAGAAATTCTCTTTCTGACCCATAAAGGCCAGGAAAAGACCATCCGCAACTATGATGACTTGAAAAATCTGCGCATCGGTCTCAAAAAGGGCACCGCCTATTTTGACCGGTTCAACAAGGATGCCACCCTGAACAAACAGCCGTTTGCCGGGGATGATTATGGTCTTCTCAAACAATTTGTTTCCGGCACCGTAGATACCGTGATCATCTTGGACCGCCGCGCTATGGACAGCGCGCTGGCTGGCATGGGATTCACCGATTATGGCTATGCCCAGTATCGACTCATTCAAAACCTGGAATTGAATTACGGTTTTTCCCGTGCCTCCTCCCACCCGGAAGCTGCCGACGCATTGGAACAGGAACTGCAATCCATGCAAGCCAAAGGAGAGGTGGATTCCCTGCTGGCGCAAAGTTTCATGGGGCCTGTGGACGCAGGGGCAATAACTCCGGCGGAAAGCCAATGGCTGGCACAAACCCCTGGACCTTTCCGGGTCTATTATGATGAAAATCGTCCGCCATTCCAATTTACCCGCGACCAACTTCCCCAGGGATTTGCCATCGATTATATGGACTTATTAGCCACCAAAATGGCCCTCCCTCTTAAATACATTCCCTCCTCCGGTTCGGATGTTCAGCAACGGTTGCGAGATAATGAGGTGGATGTTGTCCTGGCCCTCCCCCCGGAAGCGGGTGAGCAAACCTCCCTTGTTTATACCTTACCCTATCCGGGCAGCTTGACAGGCATGGCCTTGCCAGAAAAAATGACCCCTTTGCGAGATCTGCTGCAAAAGGCCATGTCCCGCATCTCCACCGAGGAGATGAAACAACTCAAGGAAAAATGGCCTGCGGTTTTTCAGCAAGAGGCCAACTCCAATGGTGCATCTGAAAACGCTTCAGCCCAAGCCCGTCTTCACCTGACACCGGAGGAAACCCGTTGGCTGCGGGATCATGCCAAGGTACGGTTGGCTGTTGCCACCAACAATCCCCCCCTGGAAATGATGCAGGATGGCAAATGGACAGGACTGACCGCTGATTTCATGGCCCTATTGACCAAGATAAGCGGGATTACCCTGGAACCTGTCCCAGTGGTTGGCGGCTCTGACGGAAGTCAAATGGTAGAAAAGCAGCAAGCCGATGTGGCTTCCGCCTTTCTTTTCCAGGAGGAACGGCGTGATCCACTGCGTCTGACCGAAGGCTATATCACCTTTCCGGTGGTGATCGTCACCCGTCGTGATGCGGCCTTCATCAGCGGACTGGAAGATTTGGCAGGTCTCAAGGTGGCCGTGGTACGTAATGGACCTGAGATACGCCTGTTGCAAAAGCATCACCCCCAACTCCAACAGGTCTTATTCAATACTACCGCCGAGGCCCTTCAGGCCGTAAATGCCCGACAGGTGGATGCATTGGTGGAAAATCTGGCCAAAGTAAGCCAAGCCCTCAACCAACTGCAAATGGATCGCTTGCATATCGCAGCCCCCACAGCCTACCAGACGGGCCTTTTTCTTGCCGTGCGCCCCGATTGGCCGGAACTGGTTTCCATTCTGCAAAAGGCACTGGATCAAATCGGTACGCGAGAAAAAAACAGCATCCGCAATACCTGGATGGCCATGCAGGTACAGATTGGGGTTGATCTCAAGCAACTGTTCGCCTGGGGTGGAGCAATACTGCTGGTTATTTTGCTCATCATCAGCTTTATTGTGGCCTGGAATCGTCGCTTGGGCCGAGAGATTGTGGAACGAAAAGAGGCGGAAGCGGCCCTGGAGGCTGCCGAGGAGCGCAGCCGACTGCTTTTAGAGTCGGTGGGGGAAGGGATTTTCGGCGTGGACCAGGATGGCCATTTTCATTTTATCAATCCCAGTGGTGCCGCCCTGCTGGGGGTCACGCCAGAGGAGATCATCGGCAAAAGATTTTGCCTGCTGCAACACCATGATGATTTCAACGGGGCTGCTTGTCAAAAAGAGAGTTGCACCTTGCGACAATCCATCCTGCGCCAGGAAACCTCACGCTGCACGGATAGACACTTTCTACGCATGGATGGCACCCCCATGCCGGTGGAATACTCCAGCCGTTCCATCACAAAAAACGGCATACATATGGGCACCGTGGTAATTTTCCAAGATATTACAGAACGGTTAAAGAGCGAGCAGCGTATCCGTATCTTGAGTAGTGCGGTGGAGCAAAGCCCAGTTTCCATCATCATCACCGATCCCCAAGCCAGGATCGAATATGTCAATCCTGCTTTTACCAGAAACAGCGGTTATCGGCCCGATGAGGTTCTGGGGCAAAATCCTCGTCTGCTCAAATCCGGCCAAATGGATGAACAGGTCTACAAAAACTTGTGGGAGACCTTGCTCAAGGGAGAAAACTGGGAAGGAGAACTCCTCAACCGCAAAAAAAGCGGTCAACTCTACTGGGAGTCCACCACCATTTCCCCCATCCTGGATCAAGACAAACGGGTGAAACACTATCTGGCCAACAAAGAAGATATCACCCTTCGCAAGGCTGCTGAGGAGCAATTGCAAAAGGCCTTGAA
>JADFXB010000231.1:0-1350 GCA_015233935.1 Magnetococcales bacterium
TTCCATCTCGGCCACTACCCGCAGACGGGCATCCCGTTCTTCGTTGAGACGGGCTGGACAAAAAAGAGGGCAAGACCATCGCCGTCTATGATCTGGGCGGTGGTACTTTTGATATTTCCATCCTGGAAATTGGTGATGGTGTGTTTGAGGTCAAATCCACCAACGGGGATACCTTCCTGGGTGGGGAAGATTTCGATCAATCCATCATCGAATATTTGGCCAGTGAGTTCCTCAAGGAAAATGGTATCGATCTGCGCAAGGACACCATGGCCCTGCAACGTCTGAAAGAGGCCGCTGAAAAAGCCAAGATCGAGCTTTCCAACAGCATGCAGACCGATGTGAATCTGCCCTTCATCACCGCCGATGCCACCGGTCCCAAACACTTGAACCTCACCATCTCCCGCGCCAAGCTGGAATCCCTGGTGGATAATCTCATCAAGCGCACCCTGGAACCCTGCCGCATTGCCCTCAAGGATGCGGGCATCTCCACCCGTGAGGTGGATGAAGTGATCCTGGTGGGGGGCATGACCCGCATGCCCAAGGTGCAGCAGTTGGTGAGCGAATTTTTTGGTCGCGAACCCCACAAGGGCGTCAACCCCGACGAAGTGGTGGCCATCGGTGCCGCTATCCAGGGTGCGGTGTTGAGTGGCGATGTAAAGAGCGTCTTGTTGCTGGATGTCACTCCCCTCTCTCTGGGTATCGAAACCCTGGGTGGTGTCTTCACCAAGTTGATCGATAAAAACAGCACCATCCCCACCCGCAAATCGCAAATTTTCTCAACCGCGACCGACAACCAGTCGGCGGTGACCATTCGGGTGGCCCAGGGCGAACGGGAAATGTTCTCCGCCAACAAGCTGTTGGGCCAGTTCGACCTCATGGGCATTGCTCCCGCTCCCCGTGGTATGCCCCAGATCGAAGTCACCTTTGACATCGATGCCAACGGTATTGTCCACGTCTCCGCCAAGGACAAGGGGACCAACAAGGAGCAATCCATCAAAATTCAAGCCTCCGGTGGTTTGAGTGAGGAGGAGATCCGGCGCATGGAGCGGGATGCGGAAGAGCATGCCGAAGAGGATTCCAAACGTCGCCAACTCATCGACGCCAAAAACCATGCCGACTCCTTGATCTACACCACCGAGCGCACCATCAAAGAGCACAGCGACAAGGTGGACGCCGCTACCAAATCCAGTATCGAAGCCGCCATCGCCGATTTGAAAAAGGTAATGGATGGAGACGATGCCGATGTCATTACCAGTAAGGCTTCTGCCTTGGCCGAGCTTTCCATGAAAATTGGCGAGGCCATCTACAAGGAGCAGGCCGACCAGGGTGGTCCCGGTTGTGGTCCCCAGG
>JADFXB010000231.1:1449-4687 GCA_015233935.1 Magnetococcales bacterium
CGAGGCCATCTACAAGGAGCAGGCCGACCAGGGTGGTCCCGGTTGTGGTCCCCAGGGTGGTTGCGGTCCCAAGGAAGATGTGGTGGAGGCCGAGTTCGAAGAAGTCAAAGATCAGAAAAAATGAGGATTCTCGCCCCGCGTCTCCCTTTGGGGGACGCGGGATGGTCTCGGTCAAAGCCTCTCCCATCGCCGAGAGGCTTTGACATGTCTGTTGCCAGGTATCAATCGGACTGATTGGAACGCCCCATGGCTAAAGATTATTATGAAGTTCTCGGAGTTGCCCGTGGGGCCTCTGAGGAGGATCTGAAAAAAGCCTATCGCAAGTTGGCCATGCAGCATCACCCGGACCGTAATCCGGGGGACAAGGAGGCGGAAGCCCGCTTTCGTGAGGCCAATGAAGCTTATGAAGTCTTGAAGGATCCCAAAAAGCGGGCGGTCTATGATCAATATGGCCATGCCGGTTTAGGCCAGAATGGCGGCGGTTTCCCCGGTGATTTCTCCAACATGGGGGGCGGCGGTTTCGGCGATATTTTTGAAGAGTTGTTTGGCGATATTTTTGGCGGTGCCCGTTCCGGGCGGGGCGGGCGCGGCGGTGGTCCGGCCCGTGGCGAGGATTTGCGCTATGATCTCAAGGTCACCCTGGAAGAGGTGATGACCGGGACCGAAGCCCGCATTCGTCTACCCACCATGACCGGTTGTGAAAGTTGTGGTGGCACCGGTGCTCGTCCTGGTACCCGACCGGAAACCTGTGGCACTTGTGGTGGTGCGGGTCAATTGCGTCAGCAGCAGGGATTTTTCACCATTGCCCGCCCGTGTCCGGCCTGTCAGGGGCAAGGACGGGTGGTGCGTAATCCTTGCCATGAATGCCGTGGCCAGGGACGCAAACAGGCAGAGAAAAATCTCACGGTCAAGATTCCTCCCGGTGTGGAAACCGGCACCCGTATTCGGGTGGGTGGTGAGGGGGGAGCGGGTATGGTGGGAGGTCCGGCGGGGGATCTCTACATCATCATCGAGGTCAATCCTCATCCCATGTTTGAGCGGCAAGGCCCCAACCTGCTTTGCATCGCCCCCATCTCTTTCACCCAGGCGGCATTGGGGGGCAAACTGGACGTGCCAACCCTGCACGGACGTGCCCGGTTGAATCTTCAGGCCGGTGTGCAGACGGGCCAGCGGTTGGTCTTGCGGGGCAAGGGTCTGCCCTTCCTCAATCGTCCCGGCATGTTTGGTGACCTGGTGGTGGAACTTCGGGTGGAAACCCCGGTCAATCTCAACAAACGGCAACGAGAATTGCTGGAAGAGTTCGCCCGCTGTGAAAACCAGGAATGCCAACCCGAATCCGCCTCCTTCCTGGACAAGGTGAAGGAGTTTTTGGATAAAATGTCGGTGTAGTCTCCAAACAGGTATCGAAAGAGGAAATAGGGGGGATTCCCAACGACCCGTTTTAGATGTTGAATCCCCCAGTTGACAGTGGTAACCTTCGTCTGTCCCCGTGACTTACTTTAAGGTTGCCCATATGACGACAGTCACTTTCGATACCCTGGAACTGGCGGACCGCCTTGCCAAATCCCACGAGGAGTTGGTGACCAAGCGTGATTTGCAGGCTGAATTGGCACCCATTAAATGGGGGGTTGCTGTTACCGTTGGAGGTATCGTTACTCTCATCCTCAAAGCCTTCTTCCCCGCCTGAGCCTCCCTTCCAGCGTTTACCCCCTGGACCCCTGCATTGGTTTTTGATTATGATGGTTTTGTGGTTCGGGTCTTCGGAAATACCCACTGGTCACCACTCTTTTGGAGCATCGACCATGAAGACAACTCTGATAGCATCCCTGTTTGCCCTTACCCTCTCCCTCATGGGCTTCAGCCATGCGGCTGAACAGGCACACAAAATTCCCGATGCCCCACCCGAATATCTGGCCAAAACCAATCCCCTGGCCGATACCACCGACGAAGCCCTCCTCAAACGGGCCAATCGCCTCTTTCGGGGCAAATGCGTCAAATGCCACGGCGAAGAAGGGGATGGTAAAGGTCCACGCGCCGAATCCCTCATCATCAAGCCAGCCGCCTTCGGCTCCCCTGGCTATCTGAATGGGCGCAAGGATGGCCAACTTTTCTGGATCATCTCTTTCGGCAGTCCTGGTACCGATATGCCAGCCCACGGTCCCGGCACCGATATCAACCTGTCGGAAGAAGAAATCTGGTCCATCATCACCTACCTGCGGCGCAATCTTACCCGCTAGGAAAGGGGGGTACGCATGTGGTATTCCATTCTTGCCATTGCTTTAGGATCCGCCCTGGGAGGGGTGTTGCGCTGGTTTTTGTCCGACCGCATGAACGCCCTGTTTCCCCACGTTCCCCCTGGAACCCTCACCGCCAACTTGATCGGCGGCTATATCATCGGTCTGGCCATCGCCTTTTTCGCACAAGCCCCGGAACTCTCCCCCCAATGGCGATTGCTGATCATCACCGGCTTTTGCGGTGGCCTCACCACCTTTTCCACCTTTTCCGCCGAAGTCCTGAACCTGATTCAACAAGGCAGACTGGCTTGGGCCATGGGAGCCGTCGCCCTCCATCTCTCCGGCTCCCTCTTGATGACGGCTGCCGGTATCTTTTCCTGGCAGTGGATAAAAACTTCCTGATGGATCGAACCTTTGCGTGCAGGAGAACGTTCAACCATGAGTTCCGTTGAAGATTCTTTTGATATCCCCTTCGAAGAGATCGATGCCCTGTTGCAGGCCAATCCTGATGATCTCAACGTGATCAAGGTGGGCATCTATTTTGCCAGCAAACGCAATCGTCCTGACCTGCTCAGTGCCTACTCCTCTCGCTTCAACGCCCAGTTGGAAAAGGCGCGTAATCTGTTAAACAGCGGGCAATTTAACGAGACCATCCAACTCTGTCATACCATCCTGGCGGCCTTTCCCGATCATCCCCATACCCTCTACATTCTGGGATTGGCCACTTGGTATAATGGCGACCTCCAGGGCGCGGAAGGCTTTCTGCGACAGGCGGCCACCCTGATAGGCATGGCGGACCCCACTGCCGTCTCCTTCTATCTCAATGCCATGCTTCACTTGGGAAAAGTGTTTGAAGGGCAAGAGATCGCCCGCTCCATTCTGGGACAGGATCGCCTGGTTCTCAACTATCTGGAAATGGATATCGCCTACGCCTGCAATCTTCACTGCACCGCCTGTCACCACTATTCCAACTACACCTCCAAAGGCAACGTGGATTTTCAGTT
>JADFXB010000232.1 GCA_015233935.1 Magnetococcales bacterium
CGGTGAGTTGGGCCAGTAAACGTGGCCGGTCCTTGGGCAAGGTTCCCGCCAGGGCCAGGGCGTTGGAGGCATGGTTGGAGCGAAAGATGACCGGGCGCGGTGTGTGGGTGAGTTTTTCCAGGAGCAGATATTGCTCTTGCAGCATGCCTTGATCATCCAAAGGCTCAAACCCTGGGGTAAAGGGAGCGGCAAAGGAGGCGGCCAGCTCTGGTTCCAGATAGAGTTGCAGGGTGGAAAGATAGTGGAGGGGAACCTGTTGCAAAAATTGGGCGGTATCTTCTGCGTGTTCCCGCCACAGTCGGCGTCCTCCCAGTCCCAGAATGACGGTGGCGGAAACTTTGATCCCTGCCTCGGCGGCTTTGTGCAATCCTTCTGCCATGGATGGGGGGGAGGCTCCTTTGCGGATGATACGCAACAGGGGGGCGTGGCCGCTTTCAATTCCATAATAGAACAGGGTGAGCTTGTTTTCGCGCAGGGTTTGCAGTTGAGAGAGGGATTTTTTGTTCAGGTTGGCAGGGGAGGCGTAGCAGGAAACCCGGTTGAGTTGGGGAAAGTGATGCTGCAATAGGTGGAGGACGGCCAGCAGTTGGTCATAGTCCATGGCCAGGGCATCACCATCGGCAAGAAAGATGCGTCTGGCATCCGGCCAATCCATGGCTGCGTGGGCCACTTCCTGTTGGATCAGGGCCAGGGGTTTGCAGGTAAAAGTGCGATGGCGGTACATGCCACAAAAGGTGCACTGGTTGTGGCTGCATCCCAGGGTGACCTGTAAAATCAAGTTCTCCCCTTCGGAGGGGGGACGCCACAGTGGGGTTAGGGGTTCCATGTGGGGGTTAGGGTTGGCTGTAGGGTGGTTCCACCCCATGAATTTGATAGATGGCTGTTACCCGTCCGTTCTGGGTCATCCCTTGGATGGTTTGGTTTAACTGGGGAAAGAGGTCAGCCAGGAGTGATTTTTTGGATAAACCATAATAGTTGCCAATACGCTGGGAAAATCGATAGTTGGCAAAAGAATAGTCCTTGAAGCCCAGGCTGTTCAATACCCCTTCCATGGCTTGCCGATCCAGCAGGGCGACGGTATCGAATCGCCCACCAATGAACATGCGGGCCAAATTGACATCGTCGGAAGCGGTCTCTTTGTGGATGGTGGTGTCGGTATCGAAGGGATCAAAGTAGGCGGTTTTTAGCTTGACGCCGACCACCAGGGCGCGCAGGTCTTCATACTTTTGAACCCGCTCCTCTTGTCCCTTGTTGACCAGAAATTGGATATCCTTATCCTGGTAACCAATGGGGCCTAGATAATGGATAAACGCTTCTCGCTCTTTGGTATGTACCACCCGTGGCACCAGGTCCACCTGTCCGGTTTCCAGATCGTGGAGGCTTTTAGGGAAAGGGACTACCCGCCATTTGATCTGGTAGCCCAGGGAAGCGACGGCCTCTTCCAGAATATCTTTGAGGGGGCCGGAGAGTTTTTCACCTTCGCCCACCACCATTTCTGGTGGGCGGGGACGAAAGTCAGCCTGGAGTGTTTTGTCCTGTGCCGCAGCGGTGGCCAACCAGCCGATGATGAGCAAGGTGCCCATACTTTGACAGATTTGAACGAATCTCATGAAACCCCCCTGGGTACATGATCCTGAAATAAGTAGCATGTGGGTTGGATTTGAGCATTTGCAAAGTTGGTAATGTACCGAAAGATCAAGGATTATCCCATACTTGCATATTTTTGCAAGTTAGTAAATTTTTCTTGATAAACTGTAAGCGTTTGTATAGTCCGCCCTTGCCCTTGTCGTTGGAGGCTTGGGCGTTAAGATTCAATATTCGATACAGTAACCATAGAGCCAACGACTGCCGATCCCCATGAGAGCTAAACTTGATAGGCAGCGTCTCCCTTTTTACCCATGGGGTTCCGATTTGTTTTACAACGAATAATCACTCTTCCAACGACTTCCTTATACCAACACCAATTCCATCACCAAAGCTGAATGATCGGAAGCCTTGGGACGATCCTGACCTACCCCCGGCAGACGGGGACCGGTGTGGCGGCTGGCACGTAGGGGTAGACCACTACGAACAATGGTGGGTGGGTTGGCATTTTTATTGGCCAGTGCCTTGGACAGGAGCAAATAATCGATCTGGTTGTAGCTTTTGTCACCGGCATAATAATGGGTCCACCGTTCTTCCTTGGGCAAACGTTCCACCACATTGACCAAGTCCGGGTGTTTGACCAGGGGGGCGAGGGGTGCGGATGTGGGAAAGTCGTTGAGATCGCCCAAGATGATAAAATTGCCCTGGTATTGTTCCTTTTTCCAACGGAGGTCTACCAGTTCGGCGACTCTCTTGGCCTGGGCCAGTCTTTTGGCATCGCTCTCCTGGGGAGAACCCAGTTTGGATTTGAAATGGTTAACGTAGAGGTGAAGCACCTTTTCCTTTACAGCCACCTCTACTTCCAGGCAATCCCTGGAAAACAGCCAACCCGAATTGTTGCTGTTGCGATCTTGCCGATGGGTGCGAATGTTGGCCAGAGGGTAACGACTAAGCAAGGCCACGTCGATCCTTCTGGGATCGTGGCTGTCAATGAGTATCCGGTGTTGGTAGTTCATCCCGGCCAGATAATCGGAACAAAAACGATCCAATACCTCCAGGCTTTCCACCTCCTGCAAGGCGATGATATCCCCATTGGCTTCGGTGATCACCTTGCCGGTGAGAGCCTTCTCTTGATCATCCATGATGCGGAAGGCCAAGTCATTGATGGTAAAACCATCGGTTTGCACAGGGGCGTCCGCCTGTTTGAAGTTATATCTGGCAAACAAATTTTCTACATTGAAAGTAGCTACTCGCAAGGATTGAGCTGATTTTTTGGTTTGTGGCATGGGAATCTCCCGTTAAGAGATTTGAATGTTATAATAATGTAGGTTTATATATTGAAGGGAATACCGGGGAATGTCAATTAACATTTCATACATTATAAGCGACCATTTAGCCCACCCCCTTGGGATCCAACGGCCATGCCTATTCATTTCCCAATTTATTGTCTCCCAGCAATAAATCAGGCCATCCGCAGGGGATCTTCCGGTCGGCACTGACCGAAGATGGCCGATGCAAGAGCCTGCCTGGCCATGGGAAGAAATTATTGCCAATTTCACCAGCATGTCCTTACCCAAGTGATTCCATACAATCCCTCAATCGGACTTTGGCATCCTGGCGACGCCCCCTCTTACAGCAGAACAAGGCATCTTTCCGCATGGCCCCCCCATTGCAACCAAAGCCAACCCCACCGAAACAAATGCGGGAACACCCAATTATCCATCATTAAACAAACCTCACCACAAAAAATTGCAAGTTTGTCACATTTGGCAAGGATTTCATCTTTCTGATGTGGGCAAGTCATGGCAAAATTCTGAACGTTGCTGTATCGCTAACAAAACCGATTGACTGCCACCCCCCTTATGAATACGCAACAGGTGAAAAAATGATTGCCCTGCAAAAGGTTAAACTTTGGAAACTGCTTATTCTTCTCATTTTTCTCCCCATTGCCGCCGATGTCTATTATGGCTGGGACCACACCTATGCCTCCTACCGCAAGTTGCAGGCCGATCTGCAAGTGGCCGACCTGGCCACTCTTGCCACCCATATGGCCGATTTTATCCACGAAGCGCAAAAAGAACGGGGCCTCTCCTCTGGGTATCTGGGCAGTCGGGGCGCACGCTTTAAAGAGGAACTGGCTACCCAGCGTAAACAAACCGATGAACGTTACCAAGCCCTGATTGGTTATACCACTTCTTCCCGTCTGGCCCTCTTTCAGGATCTGCTCCCCCGCCTGAACGCCTCCCTCCAATATGCCGAAGGTCTCCAGCAGGCCAAAAATGATCTTCCCTCCCCCTTCAAAGAAGCCAGCCTTGGCAAAGGGATACGGGATAATGTGGATCAACAAAAAGTTTCTGCCGCTGAAGCCATCGATTATTACGCCAAGATGATTGCCGAACTCTTGGCCGTTGTCTCCCAATTCGTGCAATACAGCCCCAATGCGGAAGGTGCCCAGGTTATCTATTCTTATGCCAACCTAATGAAAGGCAAAGAGTTTGCCGGTATCGAACGAGCCGTACTCACCAACACCTTCACCAGTGGCGGTTTTTTACCTGGCATGTTTGTCCGCTTCAGCCAGCTTATCGCCAAACAGGACGCCCATTTTGAGGCCTTCCTTTTGCAAGCCAAACCGGAACAGGCCGCCCTCTATCAGGAAAAAATGTCCCAACCCGTGGTGGCCGAAGTGGAAAAAATGCGGCAAACCGCCTTTCGCGCTGGGGCTGCCAGCCGCTTGTATATCACCCTGGGAAAAATCGTCGAAGAATATGGATTTCGCGGCTTCATCCATTATGAACGCAATGCTCTGATCCGCCCGGAACAAGCCGCCGACTATCTGGATCGTTTGTGGTATGCCCATGGCAACATTTCCCAATTAATCACCACCGCCAAAAAATATCCTGAAATTTCTCCCCGTGATCGGGAAAACCTGGATATTTTGCAAGCCAACCTGGATGCCTATCTGGCAGTGAGTGATAAAATTCTCGCCCTGCAACAGGAGAAAAAAACCACCCAGGAGATCGACGCCCTCTTAAAGGTCAACGATGATCCGGCAGGCAAGG
>JADFXB010000233.1 GCA_015233935.1 Magnetococcales bacterium
CCTGTGCCTGCTTCATACCCTCAAAGGGATGGCTGGGAATATTTCCGCCTATTTGGTACTGGCCTCCTCCCAACGTTTGGAACACATATTAAAACCAGAGATAGAGGATCAACTCCTTCCTGTATTGCGGGAATTACAACAAAATATCCAGCAGGTTTGCTCCAGCATGGAACAAATAATGGCCCTGGAAAGTGGCAGGGAGGAGGCATCCTTACCTACTTTGGAAAGGGTACAATTGGAAGAATTGATATTAGATCTGGATCGCATGTTAGAGAGGAAAAATGTCAAATCCATTGCCTTGTTTGAAAAGCTGCAACAGGAATTAACCCATACACCCTCGGTAACAGCTTCCTTGCAGCGGATGAACGAGCCCCTTTCCCATTATGATTTTTCTTTGGTGCGTCTGCTGTTACGGAAGTTGACCCTTGAATTGGGTTTTTCCCTCTTTCAACAGACGGCGGCCATTGACAATGACCAGCAGACTGGTGCCCAAATCAGCGACAACGGCCATCCATAGGGAGGCCATGCCCAAGGCTGCCAGACAAAGGAAAAAGCCTTTAATTCCGATTGCAAGGCCAATATTTTGCCATAATATTCTATGGGTTGCATGACCAAGTTGAATGAAGGAGACCAGCTTGGTAAGATCATCATTCATGATGACCACATCAGCGGTTTCCATGGCAGCATCGGTTCCGCTTCCGCCCATGGCAATGCCGATGGTGGCACCGGCCAAGGCTGCGGCATCGTTGATGCCATCCCCCACCATGGCCACTTTTTGGTAACGATGGGTCAGTTCCTCAATGGCTTGCCATTTTTCTACAGGCAGCAAGTTGGCCTGCACTTGATGAATTCCAGTATGCCTGGCAATGGCATGGGCTGTGGCGGGATTGTCCCCCGTGAGCATGAGGGTAGAAATCCCCAACCCATGTAAACTTGCAACGGCTGAAGGGGCATTGTCCCGCAATTTATCTGTAACGGCAAAGATGGCCAAAGGTTCCCGTGGAGAGGTCAGGATAACAACGGTTTTTTCATCCTCTTCCAGCGGACGAATCATTTCTTCGATTTCCGGGGAATTCAATCCCAGTTCGGTCAGTAATCTTTGGTTGCCGATATGATAGATTTCGCCGGCTAGAACCCCTTTGGCCCCACGCCCCGCCAGGGCCTCAAACTCACGCACATGGAGCAGCAATCGGTTGGCAGGCCAGGCAGCCCGTATGGCGGTGGCCACCGGATGTTCCGAATGGGCTTCCAGACTGGCGGCCAGACGCAAAACCCGTTCCCGTTCCTGTTGCCCCAGAAGGATGACATCGCAAAGTTCCAGGCGACCTTGGGTGAGGGTGCCGGTTTTATCCAGTGCAATGGCGCGCAGATGGTGGGCCTGTTCCAGATAGAGACCACCTTTAATCAAGATTCCCTGCCTGGCCCCCGCTGCCAAACCACTGACAACGGTAACCGGGGTGGAAATTACCAAAGCGCAGGGGCAGGAAACCACCAGCATGACCAGGGCGTTGTAGATGCTTTCGTTTAGAGGGGTTTGGAAAAGCAAGGGGGGCAAAAGGGCCAACAGGATGGCGATAATCACCACAGCCGGGGTGTAATAGTGGGCAAAGGATTCCACAAAACGTTGCATAGGGGCACGTTTAGCTTGTGCTTCCTGGATAGTGGCAACCATGCGTGCCAGCGTGGAGTGGCCTGCATCGCTGGTGATGCGAAATTCCAAGGTGCCTGTCCCATTGATGGAACCGGCAAAGAGGGTATCCCCCACCTCTTTCATCACGGGCATGCTTTCCCCGGTAATGGGGGCCTGGTTGACGGCTGAACGTCCTTCCAGCACTGTCCCATCCAAGGCAATGCGTTCTCCTGGCTTGAGCAGGGCCACGGCTCCCACCTGGGCCACTGCCGATGGAATGGTTTGCCATTCTCCTTGCTGATTGCGAATGGTGATCTCCTCCGGGGCGAGAGAGAGCAATTCGCGGACGGCATGGCGCGCTTTATCCAGGGAAAGGGTTTCAATCCATTCGGCTACTGCAAAGAGAAAAATAACCATGGCCGCTTCCGGCCATTGCCCCAAAATCATGGCCCCAACCACGGCCAAGCTCATGAGAAAATGGATATCCAGGGAAAACAGCCGCACGGCCTGCCAACCCCGTTGAATGGTTTTATATCCACCCACCACAATGGTAAAAAGGGCCAGGGAGATGATCCAAGGGGAATCTTCCGCCATGCCAGACCAAGCCCCCACTTCTGCCAAAGCCGCACTGGTTCCTGATGCTCCCAAAATCCATCGTTGGCCCATACTCAAAGCAGGTGGTGGTGGAGCAAGGGGGGACAGGACATCACAGGAACCGGAACAACAGGCTGAAGACATGGGTGATCCTATAACTGGGTAATGTGTGGTTGAAAATCATTCCATTTTCCCCATTGGACACCCTGTAGCAGCTACAGGGTCAAGAAAGATTTTTTCTTGGTGACCTTCAGGAGGGATGGTTTGCCAAGAAATGGTGGCTGTGCCATGATGACCGGCCATGGAAAGTGAATAAAATCCTGGAGGGGATATGGATATTGTGAACTGTGCTGTGGTTAACCCACCATCGCCCAATGATTTGCGTCGATGGGTGGCCATGCTGAAACAAGCCGAAGCAAATAATCATTTACAAGGTATCGTGGATGTTCTGAAAAATATTCCGTTAACTTCACCAGCGGCCATGGCCTTGCTGATCTCTTTGCTTGCAGAAAAGGGGGTTGCTTCCGCCTGGCAACTTGCCAAACTCTTGCATGGCCAGGGAGTGGGCAATGAAGTGAGTGCTTTTGCAGAAGGGTTGGGGGAGAGCCTGTTTGGCCAGCCGGATGCCTTTCAGCACACCGTTCAACGGTTAGGCCACCTGGCCGATGGTTTGCCTGCTCCCCGATTGTCTGCCTTGTATGAGGTCATAAAGGTTCCCCTGCGGGACATTGGGCTGGATGCCTTTCGCAAGCAAAATCATGACCTCATTCTAAGACGTTTATTGCCCCTGATGCAGGCCGCCGTACCGGCTTTCCGCACCCTGTTGGATTTGCAGGCTCCTGTCCCAACAGTGGACCTTTCCCGCATGGCCGAAGAGGGGGCGCAACGAGCCAAACTATTGAATTTTCCCTGTTCCGACGGGCAAAATCGGCGACCACGACGGGCATTGGTGGCGGTTCGCAAGATTGTGTTGGGAAAACGAGAATTTGAATTTGGACCATTTTTTACCCGTTGTTTGAGGGTTTATGGTTGGCACGCCACCTTTTTTGGCATTGAGATGACCACTGCCAATGCCATCTATCAACAGTTAAGCCACCAATGTCAGGAAATGCAGCCGGAGGTCATCTTTCTGGACTTGGAACTCATGTTGCTGGATGGTAATGGTCGCGCTCTATTTTTTGAACTTATGATACAACTGCGACGTATTGTGCCTGGCGTCAAGATTGTGGCCCTTTATTTTGATGTCCACTATCTGGACAAGGCTGTGTTTGACGTGGCCTCCGCCATGAGCGACCTATCCTGGACCCTGGGGGGCACCGATAACCTTTACCGGGAGATGGACAGCTTTTCCAACAGGGTTTACTGCCCCCTGGTGTCAGAAGATTCTTTTCGTGGCCAACTGCTCCCGTTAAAAGAGAGTATTCACTTTTCTGGGCGGGTATTTAATGTCAACTGGCATCGCCTTTTCTGGCTGGCAGCGGTCGAAAATTTCAAACTTCCCATAACCGTGGAGATCACTCCCCCCCAGCTTCCCCAACAAACAGATATTTTGCAGGATTATAAAAATTACAATCAGCGCATTGCCGAATCCTGTGGTTGTCTTAATTTTTCCATGCGGGATAATTTGCATTGTTCATTCACCGGGCGTCCATTTGAGGTCATTCTCAATCGGTCACTGCTGGTACAGGAGCGTAATCCGGTCATGGACTATTATTTTGTGGCGGGGGAGCATTATTTGGAATTTTCCTCCTTTGCCCAGTTGCGAGGCATTCTCCACCTCCTCCAGGAGCAACCAGCGGAGGTGGAAAAGGTGCGACAGCGAGGATTCGCCTTTGCCCAGGGCAGGTATTCCAATGAGAAAATCATCGGGCATTTGGAACAGCGTTTGTTTGGTTAGGATATCCCATGAAAATTGGTGAGTTGGCTCGTTCAGCGGGCTGTGAAGTGGAAACCATTCGCTATTATGAACGGGAGGGACTCCTGGGCGAGCCAGCAAGAGATGGTTCCGGCTATCGATGTTATGAGGGGAACCATTTGGAAGGATTGCAGTTTATCCGCCACTGTCGCTCCCTGGATATGAAATTGTCGGAAATTCGCCAGTTGCTGGATTTTCGCCGCCATCCTGAATGGGATTGTTCCGGGGTCAATCAACTCCTGGATGTGCAAATAAACCGGGTAGAGGAGCAAATCAAAAATCTTTTGACATTGAAAGAGCAATTGATTGCTCTAAGGGGGGAGTGCGAACATCGTCAAACAGCCCGCAAGTGCGGCATATTGCGTTCCCTCAATCAGGCCGCCCAGGGACAAGGGTGCCCCTGCCATGGCAGTGGATAAACGGTGTCATGAAGACTGTTGGGAAAAACAGGAGGACAACGAAAGACTGGTGCGCGGTGCAGG
>JADFXB010000234.1 GCA_015233935.1 Magnetococcales bacterium
CAGGAGACCGGTTCTTTAACTTGGCTGTGGCGGCTGTTGCGCCAATCGTTGACAAATAGATACCAGGAAAACAAAAACCCGCTGTGGGAGGTTCAAGCGGGTTATAAAAATCTTCGTAAACTTAATCTCAATTCAATACATAAATCTAAAAGCATATAGCGATAAGATTCATATCCAAAAATTAATCTTATAGTATCTTTCAGAAAATTTTGACAATCCTAACAAAACAACAAGGATCCCCCATTATCCCAAACCAACAGTCTCTTCCAAAGCATAAAGGAGGATGCCCACCCGATGAATATGGGCCAACAAGGGTGGATGACTGACGGTGTCCAACCAGCGCACGTCAAATTGATAAGGTAGCGGCAGAGATTCCAACTCTTCGGCAATGCGTTGGGCCAGTAGTTCATCCCGACCGCCCACCAAAACCAAATCCACATCCGAGGATGGGCGAAAGTTTCCCTTGGCACGGGAACCATAAAGGATAACCTGGCGAACCATGTCATAGCGACGAAATACTCCCGTCATCATGGCAAGCTGCTCTGCGGTCAAACCTGTCTGTTTCATTGAGGATGCATCCGCTCCTGAAAGAAGGCATGCAATTGGGCAAACGCAGGAAAATACCGATCATGGATGACTTCCAATACCTCATGGAAGGTATCCTGGTTGTAGGTGTGGGATAAAAGATTACGGTGCAACATGATGTCAATCCAGAGCTGACCGTCTGGCAACAAGCCTGCCTGGAAGGCTTGTTTGATCACCTCCCGTGGGGCCGCCACCTGCACCAGAAGACCACTTTCTTCCAGATAGTCTTTGAGGGTTTTCCAGGCCAGTTCAAAGGCCATCTCAAAACGCTGGATGGCTCCCTCCTTTTCCAATTGGGAGAGGGAGGCCACCCCACGTTCCTGAACCTCCTTCAACAACAAGAAGGCCCGGTCAAAGTTGGCAAAACGCTGCTGCCAGCGTATATCCAGTCGGTCAGCGACGCGGGGGGGCTTCACCAACAATCCCCAGTTGGGCTTCCAATTGGGAGGCCACTTCATCCGCCAACGAGCGGGAGGTTTCTGCAATCACCTTGCCACGGCTGGGAATAACCCGGCCACCACGAGCACTCAGCAAACGGGTATCCTGCCCCTCACCCATGGCGGTAAAGCTGGCAGTGACCTGATTGTTTTTGGTATCAATCAGGCTGAACTCCACAACAAGTTCCAGACTTAACGAAACGCTGGTACTGCTGGAACCGGCAACCGGGTTGACCTCATCACGAAATTCGATACTGCTGATGGTGCCGAACAATACCTTGTCCGCCCCTGGAAAATAGCCCTTCTTGATACGGTCGATGACATCAAACAATTTTTCATTATTTTTGACCGTATAGGGTTTGGCCTGCACCACCTTCATGCCCAACCCCAACAACGCCCCCTTGATATCACCGGTAAACTTGTGCAACTCCCCCCGGTCAATATAGGTATAAACCCCGGAGTTTTCCTCATAGGAGCGGTCGTATTTGCTGTTGAAACTTTCACTGGTGTTAGAGCTGCGACCCCGTTCCGAGGATTTTTCCCGCAAGGAGACAGCCCGAATATACTGGCTTACCTGCTCCTCATAGGCCAGATCACTTACCGCCACCTTGGCCACTGCCGGAGATTTGGGAGCGGCCTGTACAGCCAGGGGCAACCATAAAACCAACGCCAACATCCACCCAATGATCATACGGCCCATATTTTTTCCTCCTGGCTGGAGGAGCGATCCCGTTGCCTTTGGAACAACGAGACCGCTCCCGTCACCCACTATTTACGGCTGGTTTTGCGAATATCTTTTTCATCCGCCCACTCGATGGTCCCCGATTCGTTGGAGATCAATTGCAGGCTCATCTTGTAGTAGACATCCTTGATATCATCCCCACGCTTGACAATGGAGGTGATGGAACCTTCCAGGCGATAATCCGATCCTTCCATGCGTCCCATCTTGGCGGTTTTGCTCTTTTTGTAGAGGCCGGACTGATTCTGACGGGCCAGTTCTTCGGTCTGATTGTCCATGCCTGCCACATCCACCGCAAAACGCACCGAGCCACTTTTCAGCAACTGGCTGCGGATGGAGTCGGTGATGGAGCGGGTATCAATGTATTCACTGGTCTTGTTTTTCACCTCAGCGATGGTCACCAGGGGGCGACGGGTGCCGATGGCCGGGGAGTGGGCCAGGGATTGGGCCATGCTCTCGGCAAGGGTTTGCAGATCGGTGGAACCAAATTGATTGGTCACCGTCTCCACCGCTTTGCTGTCCCCATAGGAAACATTGCCGGGACCAGCCGTGGGGGCGGTGGTGACGCAACCAGATAGCAGGACTAAGCCAGAGACCAGCAATAAGACATGTTTATTCATGTAGCATACTCCTCAAACGTTTCTGTCATCGATACAAACAATGGGAATTACTGGCCCATGGTGGGACCACCGGCAGACGGGCCACCGGGTTGAAACACGGAGTTATCCGGGCTTTGCACCACCATGCGGAAATCCACCGCCTGTTTTACAGGGGCGACTGCTGTGATGAATTTTTTATCCAGGGCCTGCAAGACAGCCACCTTCCAGGCTTCTTCGCTGCCTACCACCATGCCGGAGGAGTCCATCCAACGGAAGCGATAGTGCATGGTTTGCGGGCTGGTGGCATAGTTGACCACCTCCGCCTGCACGCCCAAAAAGCCATTCTTTTCCGCGCCACGAATGACGGGAATGGCCAGATTGCTCATTTTACCCAAAGCTTCCACATGGGGATCCTGCATCACTGTGTCGGGAACCGATGCACAGGCGGACAACAAGGCCATGGAGAGGCCCAACAGGAGAGAAAAAAGGGGACGTGAACGCATGGCCTGCCTCATTTGCTGGAGGTTGGAAGGGCATCTGCCAAGTATAATTGACTGCCAATCATACGCAACAGAACCACCTGATGACTACCAGAAATTTTAACGGTTTGCTGGGAAGTGCCCAAAGTCAAAGAATACTCCCCTTCAGGAACCGGGACGCGCCCGATGGAAATGACAGCCGGCAGTGTGCGCCAGGCCCGTTCGTCTGCCCCTTCGGTCGCCACACTGGCAACCGCCGCCAACAGCCCCAGAACGGCATGGCGATCCTGAGCCACTTTTTGAATCGCACCCTTGGCAATGGCACGAATGATATTGCGGACGATAATGGCGGGCATCTCATCCTTGAGGGCACGGCGGGACATGGCATCGATACTGGTAATCACCGTCAAGGGAACCTTGGGTCCCTTGGTCAAGGTCAACTCCAACGGGGCCGAAGTATTGGTGGGTTTGATCAAAGGAACCGTGAACGAGCTGGCCACCAGACCACCCCCCACCGGAATGGGAAGATGCACCGAGAAGGATTCCCTGGCCGGGGCCATGCCCGCTTCCACCACAAACAGGACATCGGTTTCCTTCACCTTTTTGGTCGCGCCCTTTTTGCCCTTGGGATCTTCTTTTTCCACCTTCTTGCCGGATTTTTTTAACCGTTTTTCCAAACCTGACAAGGTGTTGTCCAAAATGGGCACATTGGGACGCAACTCCACGGCCTGGCGGTAACCAGGAGCCGCCAGACTGGGTTCCCCCATGGCCTCATAAATGAAGCCTGCCAGATAGTGGGAAAAGGCACTCTGATAACCATTTTTCAGAGAGACCACTTCTGGATCATCCAACACTTCCACCGGATAACCGTTCAAATCTTTATAGGTGCTCTTGACGCTCTTTTCCTTGGCATCCTCTTCCGCCTTGGCCAACTCCTTGGCGCGGAACTCGGCAATGATGGCCTCCCGCTCATGGGTCTTTTTGATCTCAACCCGTGCGGCTTCCTTGTTGCCTGCCAGGAAATGGTTCAAGGCCAACTCGGTGCTCAGCATGACCTTTTCATAGTCATAACCATCATACTTGCGCACCCGGTCGTTGACCAGGGCACCACCCACTTCGCCCAATACCTTGGCGGCGTCTACTTTGACCGATTCCTCCCACTGGGCAATCATTTCATCCGCCGACTGCCACGCCTGGGTGCTGCCGGTCAGGTCATTTTTCAGCCGTACCATGGCCCCTTTTTCAAAATGGTAGAGCAAATCCTTGTCTGCACCTTCATTATTTTTCTCCAGGACAGCAAGGGCTGCATCCACCTGACCACGCTGAATGGCATCTAAAGAAGAAGACAGCTCCTGATGATAACTACGGGTGGCTCCACAGGCGGTCAAGGTGACCATGACGGTAACCAATGCCAGGGATGTGGTCAGTTTTTTCCATTTCATATGAATGATTCTCCTTTGGATAACTGGTTTCTATTTATCTTCGTCCTGGGGCAAAAACACCGTACAGGTTGGCCAAGCCCATGATCAATTGTTCCATGGTCAACTGGGGAGTAATCCCTTCCCCTTTCAAGGCGGCATCGCTTTCCAGGCACAGGAGCAGGGCGTCCGCCAATTTTTCCTCCTGCCACTGACGGCACTGGCTTTGAAAGCTCTCCTCCTCTTTCCAAAAAATGCGCAGCTTACCCGCCACAGATTTCAAGGGTTCACCCCGTTCCAGCATGGATT
>JADFXB010000235.1 GCA_015233935.1 Magnetococcales bacterium
ATACGGTTGACCGCAAAGGGGGGGCCACCGTCCCTCGGAGTAATGGTTACCTGATCGCTTTTGATCACCTTCCATCCCCCGCCCGGAATACATATGCGTGGCGCGTGCGGACCACGTCCACCCTTTTGGGAAGCATAATAGTTCACGAAAAGATGGACCGGTTGGTCTGCTTTGTTCACAAAATAACCTTGTAATGTTTCATCGGCGGCGGAAAGGACAGAATGGTTCAACTCCCTGGCCTGCCACAGAGGCAACAGCAGGGGAAACGCCTCCAAGGATTGCCTTGCTGGTGGTTGTTCCGGACGCAGTTCCATCCCCAACACCAGCAGGCCATTGGCCAAGCCCAAAACCACCGCAAATTGCAGCGGCAGGTGGCTGATCTTGCCACCGTGATCATTGATTTTGTTTATAACAGGTTTCTGACGGGGCTGACCACCCAACAGGTTCAGGATCACCAGAAACAATCCCAGGCATCCCAGATAGATCAGCCACCCAAATATTTCGTGCTGTAGTTCATCCACCACCTGGGAACCGCTGTGTTCCATCATCAGGCCGGTCATGCCGATTCGCAGACCGTTCATCAACAAGGTGATGGGAATGGCGGAAAGAAAAATCAGAAGCTGACGCCACAGGGGTGCCCTGGACAGGCTGGCAGCCAGAAAAGCCAATCCCGACAATGGAATGAGATAGCGCAGACCACTGCATGCCTCCACAATTTCCAGACGGGTGACACCAATATCGATGATATTGCCGGACAACTGGACGCTCATACCAAACAGTCGCATAATATCCACTGCCAACAGGGAGGAGAGCAGTTGCAACTTAAGGGTGAGATCCTGGTGTAAAATGGCGGGCAACGGCACCATGAAGTAGAGAAATAGGTACGGTCCCAAAACCGCCCGCATGCCACGGAAACCCATAGCCATCAGGATGACTCCTCCCAGAGCCACCAGGAGACCATACTGGCCCACTGCCCAAATATTGGAGAGGTTGCCTGCCACGCCCATAAGTATGCCCACAGCCATCGGGATACCGCCCCACCAGGAGCCGGACAAATCCAGTGTCAGAAACCTTTTCCGATCCAGCCAGATCATTGCGGCAGCCACCAGGGGTACAGCAAATCCAAATTCGTACTCCGGCTGGCTCTTCCAGATTTCCACCAAATCCCAAAGACAACGATAAAATCCGATACCCAATAGCAGAAAAGCCGCAGCCAACAGCCGGAAACGACCATCATGTTCAGTGAAGGTCCATAAGCGGGATGGAATGATTGAAGAAGAAGCTGACATGGGGCAGTGAAACCGGTTTTGGTTTGTGTCGTTGGGTTACAGGAAGAACTTGCCCGCATTCCGGCACGACGCTATCTTGATTTTACAATCTATCCATAACAAAGAAGAGGTCACGACGAAAAAATGATTCCAAAACTCTTTTTCCCAAATACCAGGACCTCCGCCTTTACTTCGCCTGCCAGAAAAGGGCGTCGTACACCATGGAGAGGGATACTCCTGGTGCTCCTGTTTATTCTGACCACCCTTCCCCCGGCAGATGCCTCCTGGGTGGCCTTCACTGCACCACAACTGGTACAGGCGTCAGAGATGATCGTTGTGGGAAAACTGGTGGCCACTGTCCCCGAAGTTGTGGACCTGAACGGCTATGCTTTAAACCTGGGGGTGATTCATATTACCCAAGTGCTGAAGGGGGTTTCCCCGTCCCGATTTGTCACCTTGGAGCTTCCCAGTCCTACAGCACCCCGTTCCAGTTCCGACTTGCTGCATAAAAAGGGGCAAAACGGGATGTGGTTTTTACGCCTGCATGGCCAGGAACCCGCCAAACGTTTTATCGCGGATCATCCACAGCGTTTTGTGGCGGATACAACACTCACTCCGGCCTACCTTGAGGAGATCCGACAACTCATTGGCTCGGAGCGACCCTGAGAAGCCTTGCCCTGGCTTCAGCAAGCCAATCATAATTGTTACGGGTTTCCAGGGCCTGTTGCAAATATTGCCGCGTCAGCGGCTCATCCCCACGTTTTTCATGGACCATACCCAGGTGGAAATACAAGGTGGGTTCACGATTCTCCCCGGTCGCGGCCTTATTTAAAAACAGCAAGGCATTGTCCAGATCACCATTTTTAAAATAAGCCCATCCCAGGGTATCTTGCATGTCGGGATGGACGGAGTTGGCAAATCGTTTGGCCACTTGTAGAGCATTGGCCGCATCCTCGGGAGCCTCGGGATAATCCAGCAACAACATGGCCAGATAATTGGCGGCGTTTTCCAAATCAGGTTGGTACATCAAAGCTTTCTTAAAAGACTGCCTTGCCGCTGGCAAATCGCCGCTTTCCATGTGCACCCTGCCCCACAGATAATGGAGGTAGGGATCACGGGGATCGATCTTCATACCGTTTTCAAGCAACGCCTTGCTCCCGGTCAAATCGCCGCTTTCCAATCGCAACTGCCCCAGATCCCGATAGGGAACAGACCAGTCCGGCTGACGGGCCAGTGCCTGACGAAAGGCCGCTTCGGCCTCCGGCTTTTTATTCTGCAACAGGAGAACTCCTCCCTGCAAATAGGGATAGATGGCACCGTCTGGATATTGAGGAATGAGTTTTTCCAGATAACTCAAAGCCTGGCTGTACTGTTTTTCGCTGGTATAGGTGGTGACGATGGCCATCACCACTTGGGGGGAACCAGGTGTGCGCTCCCAGGCCTGTTCAAAGGCTGCCCGCGCCTTGGAAAAATTCCCCCGCAACTGATGCACCAACCCCTGCCAGTAATATCCTTGAGGAAGTAGCGGATAGACCGTCTGGATGTATTCACTCCACAGCAAGGCTTGGGAGGTTCGACCGATTTTCATTTCCAGGGTTACCATGGTTTCCATGGCTTCCATATGACCAGGAACCAGTTCCAGCACCTTCCGAAAGGATTGCATCGCCTCTGGTATTTGGTTCATCTTCACCAGCAGATTGCCCAAAGCCATGTGGGTGGCGGAGTTGGTGCCATCCAGTGCCAATGCCTGCCGCAGATAACCCAACGCCTCCTCATTTTCCCCTTTCTGGATATGAACCCTGGCAAACATTTGCAACCCAGGGATAAACCTGGGAGCGCGTTTGGATATCTGATGGAGAATGGCCAAACTCTCTGGAATCTTGCCTTTGAAGGCCAGGATCCAGGCATCGAACATATGCACATACAGATTATTGGGTTGCCGCTTGCGCAACTGTTCCAGGAGGGGTTGCGCATCTGCCAATCGTCCTTGATCCATCAGCATAGACACCAGACGAATACCGGCTTCCCAACCAAACCCCTTCAACTGGGCCAGTTCCATGACGCGACGATAGTGTGCTTCTGCCAGTTTGTCCTGTTTTTGCAAGAGGTAGATGCCCGCCAGATTGAAGGCAAGCTCAGCGGAAGGTGCCTCGGGATGCTCACCGCCTTTGATGATCTGTTCGGCCTCCTGAAGAGAACCCTGGCGGGTTTGCAACGAGGCGAGTTGCAAGCGGGCTGCAATGGCATGGGGATGTTTGATCAGGAGTTTTTGCAGTAAACTCACTGCCAGGTTTTTTTGCTGGTGTTTGCTCATGATCCCGGCAAGCAGCCTGGTTTCATCTACCACATTGGCACCGGAATCAATCAGGTCTGCCGCTGGCGGATAGGTGCCAGAGGATTTGTCGGTGAGAAAGCCATGGGTGAGCCACAGCATGCGACCGGCGGGATGTTCGGGATCCTGGGTCAGAATATCCTGAATCAGCTTCTCTGCCTCGTCCAGTTTTTCCGCCAGCAACAACAGGCGCGCCGTGCGTAGTTTGGGTGCCAGGTTGCTGGGATCCCGTTTGGTCGCTTCTTGGTAGGACTTGAAGGAAGCGGCCAGGTTTCCAGTCTCCTCCTCCAACAGGCCCAGCAGGTGGTGGCCATGGGAGTCTTCTGGGGCGAGTTCCACATAGTTGCGCAACTGGGTCCGGGCCTTTAGCAGTTCACCACGGCGATAAAATTCCAGGCCATCTTCCATAAACAGGGCCTTCTTGGCCTCCATGCCTCCCCATCCCAACACCAGTACCGACACATGATGCCAATGGTTTTTGATCTCTCGTTGGCAGGAGAGCGGCGGCTTATCCTCCACCTCTGTATTGCAGGCGATCAAGACTTTTCCAAAAAGGATGAAGAAGGTTGCGGTAAATACCAACCCCAGGATTGCTATCCCCCAAATGAAAAGGCGCATTATGTTCCTTCAAGACTGTCAAGAAAACCGGTCACGCAAACGCCAGCCCATTACCAGCAATCCGGCAAGCCAGAACAACAGGGGAGCTGGCAGGGGAGCACTGGGTGAACCGCCGCCATAGAGTGCTTGTATTCCTTGAATATCGTCGGCTTGGGGACCGCTGAAAGCTTCACTATAGAAGGGATTCATCAGGGAGTTGGCAACAGCGGTGTGGTCCAGACCCAGGGCGTGACCAATTTCGTGGGCCGCCACCTGGAA
>JADFXB010000236.1 GCA_015233935.1 Magnetococcales bacterium
GGGCGGTGGCGATGGTGATGCCACGTTCCCGCTCTTCCGGCGCGGAGTCGATCTGGTCGTAGGCGGTGTAGCTGGCCAATCCCTGCTCGGCCAATACCTTGGTGATAGCCGCCGTCAGGGTGGTCTTACCATGGTCCACGTGACCGATGGTGCCAATATTTACGTGGGGCTTGTTACGTTCAAATTTAGCCTTAGCCATCTCAACTCACCTTAACCCTTGTTCTTGGCGATGATCTCTTCCGCAATCGCTGCGGGGACTCTCTCGTAATGGTCAAACTGCATTGTGAAGGTTGCACGACCCTGAGTCATGGAGCGCAGATCGGTGGCGTAACCAAACATACCTGCCAGGGGACACATGGCCTTCACCAATTGATTGCTGCCCAGGGCATCCATGCCGGTAATCTGACCACGACGGGAGTTCAGATCACCAATGATATCCCCCATGCGCTCTTCAGGAACTTCCACTTCCACCGACATGATGGGTTCCAACAAGACTGGTCCTGCATTTTTGCAGCCATCTTTGAAGCCCATGGACGCGGCCACTTTAAAGGCCATTTCCGAAGAGTCCACGTCGTGGTAAGTACCATCGTACAGGGTAACCTTGATGTCCACCACCGGGAAGCCGGCCTTCACGCCCGACTTCATGGCTTCAATCACACCCTTGTTGACGGCGGGAATATATTCACGGGGAACCACGCCACCTTTGATCGCATCCACAAACTCAAAGCCACCACCCGCTTCATTAGGTTCCAACTTGAGCCAGACATGACCATATTGACCACGACCACCCGACTGCCGAACAAACTTGCCTTCCTGCTCCACACTCTTGCTGATGGTCTCCCGGTAGGCCACCTGGGGTTTACCCACATTGGCTTCCACCTTGAACTCACGCAGCATACGATCCACCAGAATTTCCAGATGCAACTCACCCATACCGGAAATGATGGTCTGGTTGGTCTCGTGGTCCACTTCCACCCGGAAAGAGGGGTCTTCCTGGGCCAAACGTTGCAGAGCAATACCCATTTTCTCCTGGTCGGCCTTGGTTTTCGGCTCGATGGCGATGGAGATCACCGGTTCCGGGAAGGTCATCTTTTCCAGAACAATGGGATTATCCGGGTCACACAGGGTATCACCCGTGATGGTGTATTTCAAACCAACTGCAGCAGCGATATCACCGGTACGGGCTTCCTTGATCTCTTCACGCTTGTTGGCGTGCATGAGCAGGACACGACCGATGCGCTCTTTTTTGTCCTTGCCGGAGTTCAGCACGTAGGAGCCGGATTCCACCACCCCGGAATAAACCCGGAAGAAGGTAAGGCTGCCCACGAAGGGATCGGACATGATCTTGAATGCAAGGGCGGAGAAGGGTTGTTTGTCATCCACTTCACGCACCAGCTTGTCATCGGAACCCACCACAGTGCCTTCAACAGCAGGAACATCCACGGGGGCCGGGAAGAATTCCACCACACTGTCCAGGAGAGGCTGCACGCCCTTATTCTTAAAGGCAGAACCACACATCACCGGGACAAAGGCACTGTTGACCACACCTTTACGAATACACGCCCGAAACTCCTCATCGGTGATCTCCTCACCTTCGAGATATTTTTCCATCAGGGCGTCATCTTGTTCCAGAGCGGTATCCAACAATTCGGTGCGGGCAATTTCCACGGCTTCTACCATGTCGGCAGGAACCGGCTGGATATCAAACTTGGCACCCAAAGATTCATCATCAAACAGATAGGCTTTGCGGTCGACCAAGTCTACCATGCCACGGAAGTTTTCTTCTGAGCCAATGGGCAATTGAATGGGGAAGGCACGGGCACCGAGACGGTCGCGCATCATCTGCACTACCCGCTCAAAGTTGGCACCCATACGGTCCATTTTATTGACGAAGGCCATGCGGGGAACTTTGTAACGGTTGGCTTGCCGCCAAACCGTTTCAGACTGAGGCTGAACCCCACCCACCGCACAGAAAACAGCCACTGCACCGTCCAACACCCGCAGAGACCGTTCCACCTCGATGGTGAAGTCTACGTGACCGGGGGTGTCAATAATATTGATACGGTGTTCGCGCCAGAAACAGGTGGTAGCAGCGGAGGTAATGGTGATACCGCGCTCCTGCTCCTGTTCCATCCAGTCCATGGTCGCTGCGCCGTCGTGCACTTCACCGATCTTGTGGGAGCGTCCCGTGTAATACAGGATGCGCTCGGTGACGGTGGTCTTGCCGGCGTCGATATGGGCCATGATGCCGATGTTGCGTACCCGCTTCAGCGGAATTTCCCTAGCCACTGGATACCTCTGTCAAAGATCCGTAAAGTCGATAATCCCTGGGATTACCAACGATAATGAGCAAAAACCTTGTTGGCATCAGCCATACGATGGGTTTCGTCCCGTTTCTTGATGGTCGCGCCGCGTCCGTTGGCGGCTTCCATCAGTTCGGCTGCAAGCCGTTCCCGCATGGTCTTTTCACCACGTTTGCGGGCATAACCGATCAGCCAGCGAATGGAAAGAGTCAGACGACGGGAGGGGCGCACTTCCACCGGAACCTGGTAGGTGGCACCACCCACCCGACGGGAACGCACTTCCACGGCTGGCCGGGCATTGTCCACTGCATCACGGAAGATACGTACTGGATCATCCTTGCTGCGGGTTTTGACCAGATCCAAGGCTCCGTAGAATACCCGCTCGGCCAAGGATTTTTTGCCATCCTTCATCAGGCAGTTGATGAACTTGCCAGCCACCTTGTCACCATAAGCGGCGTCGGGAATGACCTCCCTGCGTTCTGCTTCGCCCCGCCTCGACATAGACCCAACTCCTCGCTAACCAAATTGAAACCAATTCCGCAAAGCCCTGCTTACTTGGGCCGTTTGGCACCATAAAGAGAACGCCCTTTGCGCCGTTGATTGACGCCCTGAGTGTCCAGCGTGCCGCGGATGATGTGGTAACGTACACCGGGAAGGTCTTTCACACGACCGCCACGGATCAAAACCACTGCATGCTCTTGCAAGTTGTGGGTTTCACCAGGAATGTAGGCCGTGACCTCATAACCATTGGTCAACCGCACACGGGCCACCTTACGCAAAGCCGAGTTAGGCTTTTTCGGGGTGGTGGTATACACACGGGTACACACGCCGCGTTTCTGCGGACACGCCTGCATAGCAGGAACCTTGTTCTTGTCTTTTTGGGTCTTACGTCCAATCCTGACCAGTTGGTTCGTCGTCGGCATGTCTCGCTACTCTCCAGCAGGTACGAAGTTTCCATCAAGTGAGAACCGGCAATTATAGGTCCACTTGAACATTTGTCAATTGCCTATCTTCTGTTTCGGAATTTTTTTCCAGACCGAGAGAAGCTGGCAGGCAGTAGCTACTTGGTTGCACCCAGTTGGCTACTCTTAATCTTCCCCGCTTCATTCCGAAGAGTGTGCCGGGGAGGCAAGACTTATACTCCATGGGGGAGGCAAAGGCAAGGGAATAATTCAACTATCCCACAATTTTCCCCTGACTGCTAAAAAACCACGGGGCATCCCCATGACAAGGATGCCCCATTGGCTAAAACCTTTACCCGATTCAGGCTGGCTCTTTGGCCTTTTCTTCCAAATCGATCCCCAAGGCAATGCGTCCTGTGCCAGCCGGGATCAAACGGCCCACAATGACGTTTTCCTTGAGGCCGTTGAGGGTGTCCACCTTGGCGGAGATGGCCGCTTCCGTGAGCACCCTGGTGGTCTCCTGGAAGGAGGCCGCCGATACAAACGAAGGCGTTGACAACGAAGCCTTGGTGATACCCAACAATAAGGGGAAGCTGGTGGCCAGACGACCGTTGCGACGGGCCACCTTGGCATTCTGCCGCTCAAACTCGCTTTTTTCCACCGCTTCGCCAGAGACAAACACCGTATCACCCGGATCCACCACTGCCACCTTTTGCAGCATTTGCCGGACGATCACTTCAATATGCTTGTCGTTGATGCGCACACCCTGCAACCGGTAAACCTCTTGAATCTCCCTGACCATAAAGGAGCAGAGGGCTTCCAGTCCCAACACCTTGAGGATGTCCTGGGGCACTGGGGAGCCTTCCATGAGAATATCACCCCGATGCACATAATCCCCTTCGTTGACCGCCAGGGGTTTGCCCTTGGGAATCAAATATTCCATGGGTTCGCCGGTTTCCGGGGTGACAACCACCCGGTGTTTGCCCTTCAAGTCTTTGCCGAAGCTGACAATACCCTCGTTTTCGGCAATAACCGCATACTCTTTGGGACGGCGTGCTTCAAACAATTCCACAACCCTGGGCAGACCACCCGTGATGTCACGGGTTTTGGTGGTCTTGCGGGGCAACTTGGCGATGCTGTCACCCGCTTGCACCTGCTCACCTTCCTTGGCAATGAGCACCGTGCCCACGGGAAGGAAGTAACGAGCCGGGGTACCGCTGGGCAGCAAGACATCATCCGCCGTGCCAGGCATTTTCA
>JADFXB010000237.1 GCA_015233935.1 Magnetococcales bacterium
TTCCGATGACGGCTTCCGCATTGACCACTGCCCCCGCCATCACCACCGTTCCCGCATGAATCATGGCACTGGGAGAAATCACCGCATTGGGATGAATGGCGGTGGCCAGGCTCACTCCTTTCTCCCGCAACAAAGGAATGATCTGACGCCGCATGGCCAGATTGCCCATGCCCAAAATAAATTGGTAGGACTGGATAAAATCGGGGGAGGAAAAAAGCTCGTTTCCCCCCAAGACAGGCAGGTTCAAAACTCGAAAACCTACTTCAAACCCTGGATCCACAAAACCCGCCACCTGGAGACCGGCTGCCTGACAAACTTCCAAGACCACCTTGCCATGACCACCAGCACCCAGAATCACCACCGAAGAAAAAGACATGCCAGAAACTCCCCAAACCGATTTAACCCAAGTATCCGGCAGTATAAATGAAAAAAGAGCGGAAGGCATCACCACACCGTTCTGGGAGGAGAGTGTTTCGGGGGTTGTCCATCCGCTCGTGCGACAATATGTCGCAATCGGTTTGTTGGAACCATCTTCCCCACAAAAAGTTCCCACCCTATTTTTTTTACCCTCCCCCGCTAATCAACCACAGCAACGGTTGACGGACTGCCACAAATCCCTTATTCTCCCCCTTGCTTGCCGAAGTGGCGAAACTGGTATACGCACCAGACTCAAAATCTGGCGGGAGTAATCCCATGTCGGTTCGATTCCGACCTTCGGCACCACCCCCCTCCACTGCCGTTTGTTCTTTTGTAAGCCGATCGATTCCCTGGCCCGTTCATAAAATACTTTGCAAGGTTTAGTCATGAGGGCGATTCGTTTACCTTTTGTCGATATCATCGCCGGGGCACGCCCCAACTTTATGAAAGTTGCCCCCATCATTCATGGGCTGCAAAAAAGACAACTGGCCGGCGGAAAGTTGGATTTTCGTCTGGTTCACACCGGACAGCACTACGATGTTCGCATGTCCGGCGATTTTTTTGAACAATTGTCCATTCCTCCCCCCGACATCAACCTGGCCGCCGGTTCAGGCAGCCAAGCCGAACAAACTGCCGCCATCATGATCGGCTACGAACGCCTGTTGCATGAACAGCCCAGCTCCCTTTGCCTGGTGGTGGGGGATGTCAACTCCACCATGGCCTGTGCCATCGTCGCCCAAAAACAGGGAATTCCCGTGGCCCATGTGGAAGGCGGCCTGCGCTCCCACGACTGGTCCATGCCTGAAGAGATCAATCGACTGGTCACCGATGCCATCAGCAATCTCTTTTTCACCACCAGTACATCTGCCGGGGATAACCTGCTCCATTCAGGGGTGCCTGCCTCCCGCATCCATTTTGTGGGCAATACCATGATCGATACCCTCCTGCAGCAATTGCCCAATCTGCGCCCCCCAGCCTTCTGGAACCCTCTCTCCCTCACCCCCCAATCCTACCTGGTTCTTACTCTGCATCGTCCCACCAACGTGGATAATCCGACCACCCTCTCCAACCTTCTGACCACCATCTGTGCCACTTGTCAAAATACTCCGGTGATCTTTCCGGTTCACCCCCGCACTGCCAAAACACTGGCTACCCTCCCTCCCCTCCCCATCCACCTGCACCAAGTGGAACCTCAACCCTATCTGGAGTTCAACTATCTGGTCAAACATGCCAAAGGGGTTATCACCGATTCAGGAGGAATCACCGAGGAGGCCACCGTTTTGGGTGTCCCCTGTATGACCCTACGCACTACCACTGAACGCCCGGAAACCATCACCATGGGAAGCAACGAATTGATCGGCGAAGATCCCGCCCGACTGAGGACAGCCCTGCAACACCTGCTGACAGGTCAATGGAAATCCTCCACCATACCCCCCAAATGGGATGGCCAAACCGGGCAGCGCATTGTGGCAATTTTAGAAGAATTATTCGCCTAACCCGCCGTCAACACAGCCCAGGGCGGGGTTGCAGCCAGAATAGGAAGCGATAAGTCGCTCAATAAAGATGGGGCCACTGCTAGGGACGTGGTTTCAGCCATCAGACTTCCATCCACCACTTCCTGCATGCCAACAGGTTGAAAAACAAATTCACTCTCACGATGGATAGCTGGCGTCCTTTGCCGTCCACTGGCAGCTACCGCCACCGTTTGCAGGGCAAGACTGTAAGAACCGGTGGTACTGTTACTGGAGCCAGCCCCAATATAATAGGTCCCCGATGAAGGGGCCACAAACACCACCTGAGCATTAAGATCGCTGGAAGACACATTGTCGTTGGTGGTATTGGCCAATAACTGCCCCGCATCGCTGTATACCCCAGCCAGATAGGGATCACTCAAAGAGATGGTCTGCATGGCAACTGTATAATACAAACCTTCCGTCAAGGTGATGGCAAACCAGTCCCGATCCCCTGCTTGATCGATATAGCTATACAGGGTTCCACCCACCGCCAGGGTGCGGGTGGTAGTCACATCCCCAGCCGTATCGGGAGAACGAACCTCCAACGTATACGTACCGGTATAGGTATTCTTGCCACCAACAGCAATATAATAGAGGGAAGAAACAGTGGGGGTATAACTTACCAAAGCATTGAGGGACGAACCATTATTGTCATTGCCGGAATTAAGAATCGCTGCCCCCAGATAGTTTTGCAAACCAATGATTACCGGATCACGCAGGGTGCCCTGGTTGGTGGGCAAACCGTTCAAGGAGATGTCATAACGCATATCCTGATACATGACCAAGGCAATCCAGTCCACATCCCCACTAACCTCAATGGAAGACACCATCTTGTCGTTGACAGTAATATAGCCTTCCGTAATGATTGCGGCTGGCAAATCATTGGTTTGCATGGAAATGGTGTACGTACCAATACCGGCATCTCCTGCACCCACCGCCAAATAGTAGGTTCCACTGGCCGCTGGTGTATATTCGACCTCCGCATTGGGGTTGGTTGAATTGATGTTATCATTGGTGGTTTGGGCAATCAGTGCACCGCTTGGGGTATAAAGCCCCACAATCTTGGGATTGACCAAGGTTCCCTTGTTGGTGTACCGCCCACTTTGTTGGAAAGAATAAGCCATCCCCCCAATCAGGGAGAGGGCATACCAATCCACCTCACCACTACTGGCAACAGAACGACTCAACGGGGTATTGAGAGCCAGGGAGGTGGGGGAAAGCTCTAAAGCCAAATCCAATCCCACCGTATAACTACCCGTTCCAGTCCCCATTCCCCGCATGGCCGCATAATAGGTGCCGCTGGATACAGGGGTAAAAAAGACACGGGCATCCTTGTTACTTCCATAGTTATCGTTGGAGGTGTTAGCCAGCAAAGAGCCGCTGCTGTCATAAACTCCTTGGATGTAAGGATTGACCAGAGTGCCCTGATTGCTGGCGGACCCCCACTGGGAGATGGCGTAAGGAGTGTCCTCCGTCAGCACCATTTTAATCCAGTCCACATCGTTGGCAAAATGGACATCCCCAGACACATTGGTTGACTGGGTTACCACCGCCGTGGTGGCCACACTGGCTGGGGCCTGATCGGTCATGGTCAAAGCAAGGGTATAACTCCCCGTATAAACCCCGTGTCCCCGCGCCCCCACATAATAGGTACCACTACTGACCACCGAAAAAGAGACGGTGGCATCCCGACTGGCATTGGTATTATCGTTGGCCGTACCACTTACCAGATTGCCACTTTGGGTATAGACACCCAACATTTGGGGATCAAACAACGTTCCCCCCGAAGAAGAACGCCCCCGCTGAGCCAGGGTATAGGTGGCTCCCCCCTGCAACTGAATGCGAAACCAGTCCACCTCCTCCCGCACCGAAATGTTCCCACTGACTGCCACATTGACATTCAGGTTGGTAGCAAGAGTCGCCCCGATAAATTGGGTGGTTAAGGTATAAGAGCCAACCCCATTGCCATTGGCAGACACCGCCACATAATAGGTGCCACTGGAAGCCGGGGTAAAAGAGGCCCGCGAATTACGGCTGGTGCCATAGTTGTCATTGCCCGTATTGGCAAAATATCCACCACTACTGGAATAAACCCCTATGATTTTAGGATCGTAGAGAGCACCGTAGGTGACACGTGGGCTGTCCATACTGGTCATGTAGGTCACCCCACCCTCTAATACCACCCGCAACCAGTCCACATCCCCTGGCTGATTGATCCAGCCACTTTGTACGCTGCCCAAAGTCAAGGTTGCATTGGTGGAAGTATCCGCCGTTACCCCATCGGCAGAGTTGACCAGCAGGGTGTAAGTGCCGGTGGTGCGCCCGTGGCCCGCCACCGCCACATAATAGGTGCCCGTGGTGGTGGTGGTGGTGAGAGAGACATAGGCATTGCGGCTGCCGTTGTAATTGTCGTTACTACTGCCTGCAACGGGTGCGCCATTAGGAAGATAGATGCCGGTGATATC
>JADFXB010000238.1 GCA_015233935.1 Magnetococcales bacterium
AGCTGCACCATTACAGTAAGGAGGAGCAAATTATCCGACAGTTGATCATGGATGGCATCATTGGCATTCAGAAAGGGGTGAACCCGCGTATTTTGGAAACCATGCTTTATGCAGTTCTGTCGGCCAAGCATCGTCAGCACAGTTGACGGTTCAACAGGAGAGGAAGCATGGCCAAAAAATGCCCGGAATGTCGCAAGGGAACCCCGTTGTGGATGGTGTCGTGGGCAGACATGGTGACGTTGCTCATGTGCTTTTTTATCGTCATCGTGGCCTTCTCCAGCACCCAGGCGGCCAAGTTTAAGGAGATGGCCGGTTCCATGAAGGATGCCTTTGGTGTGGCACAAAGTTCCACCATTTCGCCGGTGATCAGTGGTCCCAATATTGTGGGCACCGCCTTTCAGCAGCAGGTGGTTTTGTTGCACATGATGGAAAAGTTTCGTATCGCCATGAGTCGCCAGATCGACAATGGGGATGCGGAAATACTGGAGGTGGAACAAGGCTTTCTCATGGTGTTTAAGGGGGAAAAAATCATCAATGTTTACGGTGAATTAGCCAATTCAGCCAAGGCTACCCTGGAGCATGTGGCCACCATCATTGCCCCCATGCCCAACATGGTTCATATCCGCACCTTTTGGAGTGAGAGTCCCATTCTGGTAGATGGCAAAAAAGCCTCTGCCTGGATGTCCGCTGCTTTTAAAAATGCCAAGGTCGTGGAATATCTGGTGGATAAAACAGGCATCGATCCCAACAGATTGTTGGGTATGACCATGCAGGATAATCCTGAAAATAAGAGCATGGAAGGTAAGATCAAAGGGGAAGATCGCTTGGAAATCCTCATATCCCGCGAAACACCAGGAATCTATGGTGAAGGTGGGGAAAATGAAGGGCGTTGACCGGTGTGATTTCAGCTTCACAGGGATAAATAGAGGGTTTCATAACGGGAGATCATCCCTTGCAGGCTGAAATGGGAAAGAACATGTTGACGTGCAACAAGACCCAGCGACCGCCTTCCCTCATCACCTATGGTAACCATGCTTTCCATGGCCTTATGTAAAGCTGGGACATCGCCCGTGGGTAGCAAAAGGGTTCCTTCCGATACAATGCGGGCGGCATCGCCACATCGGGTGGCGATGCAGGGAAGACCACAGGCCATCCCTTCCGCCAATGTGTTGGAAAAGCCCTCCCCCCACAGGGAGGGAACCACCAGTACATCCAGGGCAGCCATCACCCTTTCCACCTGCTGAATTTCTCCCAATAAAAAAAATCTTTGCGGACACCCGCTGGCAGCCACCAGGGAACCCAGCAAACCATCTTCCCCATGGACTTCACGACCGGCAAGGACAAAATAAACCTTCTCCTCCTGTCGGGCCAAGGCCGCAGCAGCTTGGATGAACTCCTGCTGGCCCTTCATGGCATGGTTGCGTGCCAGCAATCCAAAGACAACCCCATTCTCCGGCACACCCAATCGCTGCCGCCAGGCTAGTCTGGCCTCTGCATGGGGTTGAAAACGCTCACCATTAATGCCATTAACAATAACATGCCATTGGTGTGGGGCATACCCCAGCAGGCGATGATCTTCCAATCCTTGCCAGGAGTTGACCACCACCCCAGCTACCCGTTGGGAGAGTTTCCCCAGCAGCCATGGAAGCCAACCATGATAATCCAGCCATCCTTTGGCCTGCACACGGGTACAGCGAATGTTCCAGTATACCTTTGGCACCCGTCCTGCTCCCACCAACCAAGCCAACAGGTCTGCGGGATAGAGCCAGCTTTGCAGTATGGTGGGGCGCACACGTTTCAGGAGAACATACAGTTTGGCTATAGCCAAGGGAGAGTTCCAGAAGGAGGTCATGCGCAATGCATGAACCACCACCCCCGCCTGCACCAACTCCTTACCGATCACTCCCTCCTCTCCCATGGAAACCACCATATGGCGTAACCGCTTATCCCCTGGAGAGGTTACCAGCCGTTGTAAAACCCGTTGCGCCCCACCTGTTTTCAGGTTGGCAATTAAGTGAAGGATGGTGATCGGAGAGGAGGATTCCATAATTATTTTGACTTATTGGAATTTTAGATTAAAACTAACTCTCAAAACCTGATAGCAATTTGAATATTATAAACTGGCTGGGGCAGGAGCACGGAAATGTCCAACGGGAAGCCAATTTTTTGCAAGTGGGTGTTTTTTCTGACCCTTGTATGGGGAGGTTTAGCCATGGTTCAGGCAGAAGAAGAAAAAGTGGCCAAGGCCACCTTTGCAGGTGGCTGTTTTTGGTGCATGGAAGGCCCCTTCGACAAACTACCAGGAGTGGTGTCCACCCTCTCTGGTTATGCGGGTGGAAGCTGGGATAATCCCACTTATGAGCAAGTTTCCTCTGGCGTGACAGGCCATGCAGAGGTGGTGCAGGTGACCTATCAGCCCGCCAAGGTATCCTATGAAACCCTGCTCAAGGTGTTCTGGCAAAATATTGATCCCACCACCCCCAACCGGCAATTTTGTGATGTGGGCAGCCAATATCGTTCTGCCATCTTCTACCATGATGAAGAGCAGAAGCAATTGGCCATGGCCTCCCTGGCAACCCTTTCCCAGAAGAAACCCTTCCCACAAGAAATCGTGACCCAGATTGCCCCTGTGGGTCAGTTCTGGCCAGCCGAGGAGTATCACCAGGATTATTATCGGAAAAATCCTCTGCGTTATACCTACTATCGCTCATCCTGTGGGCGCGACCAACGGTTGCAACAACTATGGGGGGAGAAATAGGTCATGCAACGCAGGCACTTTTTGCAAACCATGTTCACTGGCTGGGCCTTGTGGCCCATGTTAGCCCGCTCACTCGATCAGGATAAAACCATGAAGGATGCCCCCATACTTCCCCAAAATGACAACCAATGGCGACAACGACTGAACCCGGAAGCGTTTCATGTGTTGCGCCAGGAAGGGACGGAGCCACCTTTTACCAGTCCGCTCAATCAGGAAAAACGGCCAGGTACATTTGTTTGTGCCGGTTGCGACCTGCCCCTGTTTGATGCCAGCATGAAATATGAGAGTGGCACCGGCTGGCCCAGCTTTTATACCACCTTACCAGGGGCTGTTGAAACCAGGCTGGACTTCAAACTGCTGTTACCACGTACCGAATACCACTGCACCCGCTGTGGCGGTCATCAGGGACATGTCTTTGAGGATGGCCCGCCACCTACCGGTAAACGCTATTGCAACAACGGGGTAGCCTTGCGCTTCATCCCCAGTTGACAACGGTTGGCCACTCTTTAGCTAACGACCATTGGCTTGCAAATATCCGTTGATGGCAGTCAGGGTGGCTTGGTTGGCCAAATTTTTGGACATGGTGTTCATGTGTTTAGCCATGCGCGAGGTCACCTTCGGCCACTCTTCAGAGGTATGCATTTGCGGATCGGGCAGTTGATGGCACTGGCTGCAATAGGTGGTATACTCTTTGGCTCCCGGTTTTTCCATATCCACCTTGCTCACGGTCGCTGGACGCATGGCAAATTTTTTCAGATAGACGAACATCAGTTCACCTTCAGCATAGGTGGGAACCATGAAATGTTCAAACTGGGCATTCATCAAGTGCATGCGCCAATACATGCGCCAAAAGACTGTCTCCCACTCCTTGATTGTATGAAGGCCGGGACCAGGAGGATTGTGACATTGGCCACATAATTTAAAAACCAATTCCGCCGCCTCGGATTCCGGATCCGGCAGATCGCTCTGCTTGAGATTAGGCATCAATCCCCCCATATTGCCAAAATGCAAGAGCTTGGCCTTGTTTGCCTTTTCCTCTGCACCCACCCCGGAAGCCAACATGCACAGGTTGACCAATGAGAAGATTAACATCCATCTTGTAGATTTTTTCATCAATTGCTCCATGGACCACAAACCGTTATAAATGTGGTAATTTCTGCTAAAGTTTGACAGATCGTTACTTAGACAGGATAGATAAATAATTTTGATTTCGCAAGTTCAGTCCATGGTCAAGCTTCGTATCCTTTGAAAGAGGTGGAGTGGTGCGGTCTTCATGCACAAAACAGGGTGGATGGCTACGGGTGCTCCTTCTCTCCTGGCTGCTGGTTTCCTGTAGTGGCGAGCAGCGGAATGACCTGGTGTTGGAACGGGTGGCTGCCAATCTGCAAAAGGACACCCTGGTTGCCGAAGCCCGCCTTACCCCCGAATTTGTCAATAAAGCCATGGCCATGCTCAGCAATGGGGAATCCCTATTGGTATCCTACCAGTTTGAGTTGATGCGGGAAAAACAATGGTTGCCCGATCCGGTGGAAACCCAGACGGTGGTCCGCCGCCGATTGCGCCGCAATTTGATTCTTGAACGCTATGAAATGAAT
>JADFXB010000239.1 GCA_015233935.1 Magnetococcales bacterium
AGCCTATTGCACCGGTGCTGGGGGTGCGGGGGAATTGGGAGCATTATACCAATGTGACGTTGGCCCGTTATCGGCAGGTGTATGAAAAATATGGGGCGAGGTTGTTAAACAATGAGAGTGTCACCTTGACTTTGGCAGATCTTCCGGTGCTGGTAACAGGTTTGGACGATAGTCTAGGAGGTGAACCCAATGTGCCGGATGCATTGCGGGGAGTAACACCACAAGTCAACCATTTGGTATTGATTCATTCGCCCGATTATTATGATTTATTACCCGCTTTCATGGATAATGTAAACCGCATGCGCAAGGATGGACAAGCCTTTCATCCCACCTTTGTCCTGGCCGGCCACACCCATGGGGGACAGGTGACTTTTTTTGGTTATGCCATCAAGACCGCCCCTGGCAGTGCAGATTATGTATCGGGCTGGTATGGTGAAGGGTGGCCGCGCCTTTATGTTTCTAGAGGTCTCGGCACTTCTATTTTACCCATCCGCTTTTTTGCCCCACCGGAAATCGTCTTGTTTGAGTGGCGGTTGCAGTAGAAAATTCACTCTCGTTTGGATTGGATTTGTTTTTTAAAGCTCTCCTGCAACAAATTGGCATAACCCAACAACCCCTCTTGGGAAAAGTGACAGCCATCATAACGATGGGCAGGTTGATTCAGAGAGTCTGTGTCGGGACCGGCAAAAATACCCATGGCCGTATGGACCGCCTGCCGCTGGGCCTGACGTACCTCATCGCTTCCCGCATTGTTGCAAATGGAGGTCACCGAGATAAAAATGGGGGCCTGAATGCCCAACTCCCGCACCACCCTTACCATTTGTTCCAAACCCTGGGCATATTCCTGCTGGGTCATGCTGGAACGGGCATCGTTTTCCCCCTGATGCCAGATGACGTGGGTGATGGTGAGATTCAACGGCATGAGCCGCTTCACCAATTGGGACAAATCCCGCTGCCAGTTGGTAAACCAACCCTTCACCGAGCCGAAACCAATGGGGGTGGAAATAAAAAGCACCCGTTCAAAGACCCCCGCTTCCACCAGTTTTTCCCCAAAACGTGTCCAAACGCTGCCTTTGAAATTAACCAACCCCAGCATGGGATCCTTGGCATAATAGCATTTGTTATTCAATGTATTGAGTGCAAAGACCTCCCCCTTGGGCTGGTAAGGGGTTTCCCCCGCATTATTGGCGTTGGATTGCCCCATGGTCAAAATAACAGCGGTTTTAGCCCCCAATAACGAAGCGCAAGACACTTCCGTGCGGTCACTCACATCCTGATAAAGAGCGGCCAACCTTTGTTTGGTTCGCTCTTTCTCCGCTTCCACCTTTTTGTAATGATCATAACCTGCCCCCAGGATGGCCCCCACCGCTGCCAGCAGACCAAGCCACAGCCACCAGGGAAAACGCTTCATCTCCCCTCCCCCCACACCAGACCTTGGGTTGAGGTAAACCAGAGTTGAAGGATTACCAAGGTCCAAATGGCAAAGGCATGTTCTTCCCTGCCAGAGAGATGCCCATTGATCAACCTCCAAACCCCCTCATGATCCAATAAACCATGGCCTGCCAGGGCGGTTGGGGAAAAAAGATCCTGCAACAAGGGGCGAAAACTGTTCTTCAACCAAATGTGGTTGGGGGTGACAAAGCCTTCCTTGGGACGGTGCAAAATTTCTGTGGGCAGATAGCGAGCTGCCACCTTTTTCAATAAATATTTCAAGGTGGAACCTTTAATCTTCAAACTTCCCGGTACAGAGGCCGCCAGTTGGGCCACCCGATAGTCCAGGAAGGGAGAGCGCAACTCAACGGAATGGGCCATGGAAAGACGATCTGCATAGAAAAGAATCTCTCCTGGCAACATGGTATGGATATCGGTACAGAGGATGCGGTTGAGGGGATCCTGGGCGGTGTTCTGCTGGTAGTGCTGCTGGAAAAAGTGAACAATCCCCTCCTCCCCCAACCATTGACGGCCCCAGGGGGAAAGAACACCCTTCTTAAGGGTCGGGGAGAGACCACCATATTGGGCACGGGCTTGCCAATGGCTCATGCCGTCAAAGCGACGCACCAATTCAGGATTGTGGGCGAGGGGTGCCAGATCGGCCACGACATAGGGGTCTGCCACACCCTGTTGTCTTGCCTCTGCCAATCTTTCCAGCGGCCACACCAGACGATGGTGACCATAACTGGCAAATTGATCATCCGCCCCGTCCCCCGTCAAGGCCACCTTTACATGATCTTTAATGGTCTTCGCCAGAAAAAAGGCGGAAATCACCCCGGAAAAGGGTTGATCCAGGTGGTGAAGGATGGTGGGTAGATCCTGCAATACCTGGCTGGCGGTCAATACCTCTTCATGGTGAGTGGTCTGCCACGCCCTCGCCAACCAACCGGCAAAGTGGGCATCCTGTTTTTCCTGCTGGGCTTCGGCAAAACCCAAGGAGAAGGTGTGCAGATTACCGCCATGATGTTTGCGTATCATGGCCGTCACCAACGATGAATCCACCCCGCCGGAGAGGCAGGCCCCCACCGGCACGTCGGAGCGCAAGCGTAAGCGCACCGCATCCAAAAGTAACGCCTCCAGCTCGTCGGCCAGGCTCTCCTCTTCCTCCTCACTTCGCGGGGTAAAATCAAGCTGCCAATAGGGGGTCACAACCGGCTCTTTACCCGGTGACCAGGTGAGATAGTGGGCCGGGGGCAAGGTTTGTATCTGCCGATAGATGGTGAGGGGTTCCGGCACATACCGCAAAGAGAGATAACGGGAGAGGGCTACCGGATCCACCGCCCGGCTTATCTGCGGCCAACACAGAAGGGCTTTTAGTTCAGAGCCAAAAATCAAGCGTCCCTGCTGCCAGGTCCAATAGAGGGGCTTAACCCCCAGACGATCCCTCGCCAGAAAAAGGGTTTGCCGTTTTTCATCCCAAAGGGCAAAGGCGAACATGCCATTGAGCCGCTGCAACATGGCGGAGCCATGATCTTCATAAAGATGGAGCAAAATTTCCGAATCGGAATGGGTTTGCACATGGTGGTGAGAATGAAGATTCTGACGTAATTCCAGATAATTATAAATTTCCCCATTAAACACCAGCCACAAATCCCCCGTCTCATTGGCCATGGGCTGTTGACCGGCGGCCACATCGATGATGGCCAAACGACGGTGGGCCAGATTCATGGCCTGTTTGGGATCCTGATAATATCCCTCCCCATCAGGCCCCCGATGGCGCAGAGCATCGTTCATGGCTTGCAAACGACCGGCAATGGGGGAACCACTGTAGCCGGAAATGCCACACATGGCCTATTCCTCCTGGTCCAGTGCTGGCAGACCGGAGGCGGCCACCAGCTCTGCCCCCCGTCCCGGCAGGATGCGGGCCGGGTTACCCACTGCCAGGGCACCGGCTGGCACATCCTCAATCACCACGGCATTGGCCCCGATTACCGCATTGTCCCCCACCTGAATATCCCCTACCACCACTGCACCGGCAAAGATAAAGACATTATCCCCAATGCGGGGAAAACGGGTGATCTTCTCCTTGCGCCAATCACTGACTCCCAGGGTGACATTTTGGTAAAGGGTGACATTTTTTCCCAACCGACAGCCCCGTCCCACCATCAAGCCCATGGGGTGGGGAATCATGAGACCGGGGCCGATGGTGGCATTGTATTCCATCTCACAAGCGGTGAGAAATTGGTTGAGGCGACAAACCGCCCAGGCCAGATAAGTAAGTCCATGTCCATGCAACCAATGGGCAAGACGAAAAAGAAAGACCGCCTGAAAGCCTGCCTTGAAAAAGAGGGATTCCAGGACAATCCGCAAACGCTCGCCCCCCTCTCCCCTCTGACGAAAAGTGGCCGAGTAACGCGATAAATCCGCAGCAATCAGTTGGCGTAAGTTCATGGGGACGCCCCCGCTAACGGTTGCTCCCACTCCACCACCATCTCCTGCCAATAGCGCAACACCCGACGATGGAGCAGGGTGGGCTGCCCCACCTCTTCACCCAAGACAAAAGCTCTTACTGCCATGGCCACATCGTTATAACCCAGCAAGGCGCGTACACTAGTGGTGCCTGAAAAACGGGCGTTGATTTCAAAACAGACCGGTTGGTTATCCAAAAGGCGAAACTGAAAATTGATGGCCCCCAATCCCCCCAAAGTTCTTCCCCAATGGCGCAACTGCTCATCCCAAACAGGGTTGAATACTGGCTCAATGCGATAGCTGGTTCCCTGCAACAACTCCCGTCGCATGAGGATGCTGGCTGCCACCTCTCCCTCTCTTGGACAAAAGAGGGAGCCGGTAAACTCCTCCTCTTCCTTACCAATGGACTGTTG
>JADFXB010000023.1 GCA_015233935.1 Magnetococcales bacterium
GTCGGTGGCAATCAGCACCTTTTTTTCCGTCACAACCGCCTCCCTGTGTGGGGTAAGGGTTAAAACTTCAACCCTTTAAGAGCACCCTTCAATCCCTCTTTTACATCTGGGGAAACCTTATCCCCCAATTTTTTGTCGATAGCCGAATCCACTTTTTCCAGGGCCTTGTTTTTCGCCGCCGCCGTCAACAATTCATCCATGGCTACCCCATAACTGGGTTTATCCAAAGCACCATGAATGCGCACAGGAATTTGCATCCCCCGCAATTCGTTGACCGCAGAAATATCCAAACCACCCGTAGCCGTGAGCAGACTGACACGCGTTACATAATCCATCTTGTTACCAGGCAAATCCGCCACTAAACCCGAACCGGTGACATTGATGGCCTTGGCCAGCATTTTCAGATCTTCGTTTTTGATCACCCCTTTATCAATCTGGAAACTACCGGAAAATTCAGCAAAATCGGTTTTCTCCATCTTGGGCTGCATGAGGGGGGGTTTGCCACGCAGGGTGTTGTAGGCATTCTGAATTTGATAAACCAAATCCACCCCTTCAATGGCTCCATCATCCACTTTCATATCCACCGTGCCCTTCAGGTTGGATTTCAACTGCCGCTTGGTCAAACCATCGGTTTGCAAATTGCTCTGCAAATTGCCGGAACCGGTCATTACCTCTTTGTCCAATAACGTTTTGGTGAGAGGACCCACTTGCACCTTACGCAAGTTGCCCTGCCAAGTCACGTGGGGCTGCTGGCCACGAACATCGATGGTGGAGTTGGCGTTGAAGGTGCCCTGGAAAAGCTTGCCCTGCAGGGTTTCCAAGGTGTGTTGACCACCAGCTCCTTGCATTTTCAGGAGAAAATCCTGAATATTTATGCGAGTGACCACCAACTCACCGATCTTTATCTGACCGTTGAGATCCAGGGCGTTGAGGAAGGCCACGGGAATGACCGCTTCATCTTCATTCTCAGGTTTGCTGCTGGCAGCCGCCGCAGTGGGGGCGGACTCTTTTTCACTGGTGGGAGGCAGGTAACGATCCAGATCCAGACGATTAACAGTGAGATCAAATTTGACCGCCTTGCGTTTGCCCATGGCCACACCCATGGAACCTTGCAGGGTGATATCGTCCAGTTTCACATCCATGCGTTTGATTTCCGCCGATTGACTATCACCACTGGCAGAGAGGGTGCCACTGACGGTGGAGAGAACCTTGTTGTCGGCGGTTTTAGGTAAAGATACCGCCGATTTTTCCAACAGGGCACGCAAAGGCAAAGGAGCGGTTTTGATGGCAGCCTCCCAGCGGGGGGTTTTGCCCCGGCTATCCAGGGAGGCGGAAAGACGTACCTCCTGATTGTCCAAACGACCTTCCACCGGGTCCAGACGCAAGAGTCCATCCCGCAAGGTCAAAGAAAGGCGAGGATCGGCAATCTGCATACCACGGGCGGTGAGAATAGCCAGGTTGATACTGCCTTGGGCAGCCAACGGGGTGGAGATGGTGGGTAAGGGAATGGAAACGTCGTCAGAACCACTGGCTGGCGGCATCTTGCCCTTGTCGGCATCGCTGACCGGCTTGGCAGGGGGAGCTGGCGGCAGAAAATGGTCCAAATCCAAATGACCACCCTTGAGATCAAATTGCAGGAAGGGTTTGTTGAAATCTTTCAGGGAGACCATTCCCTTCAACTCCAGGGTATCCAGCTTCACTTCCAGATCGTTGAGGCTGGCCTGATCGTTGCTGGCTTTCAGCTTAGTGGAGAAGCCAACAGCTCGCAGGGAGCGGTCGTTGCTGCCTGCTGGCAGGGGTTTGCCCAAGGTGGCCAGAACCGCTCGCAAATCCATGGGGTCCACCTTGATCTCTCCTTGCCAGGCAGCTTTCTCTCCTTGAATATCGGTTCCTTGTAGGGAGCCTCCCACACCGATGGCCTTTTTCAAACCAACCAGACGGAAGGTGGGCCAATTGAGGGAGCCTGCCGCCAAATCCAGGGAGGCATCACCGGTCAATTGCAGATCCAGACCGTCGCTGGGATAGCCCTTGCCCTTGATCAAACCGACCAGACGTACCCCTTGCAAAGAAAATTGATCCAGGGATTTGGCAGATTGCACACGACCATCCAGTTCCAAGGAACCTTGCAAGCCCAAACCTTCATAGTTGCTTTTGAAGGATAAGGGGATCGCCTGACCAGGGGAGAGTTGGCCTGTTTCCAGGTTAAACTGGTTGAGAACCATGGATTCATTTTTCATCTTATCCCGCCACTGCAAAGTGGCATCGGTGATGGAGAGACCGGAGATCATCAAGCCGGAGATGGCGGCGGGACCTTCAGAAGGGGAGGCGGCGGGCTTGTTTTCAGTGGGTTTGGGATCCGTACTGGCAGGTTTTTGCACCAAATCCTGCCAGTTGGTGCGTCCGCTGGCATCCCGTTCCAAGTCCAGGGCCAAGCCTTTGGCCACGATACGGTCGGCTTCCAATCTTTTTTCAAAGAGGGGAAGCAGTTTGACCCGTACCTGGGTGGACTCCACCTTGAACATGGGTTGGGGGCCGAAGCCTTGGGCGTTGCCAAAGGTGACCTTGCCGGTTTCCACCCCCACCCAGGGAAAGACGGTGAGTTTTATGTTGCCTTCCAGTTGCAATTCGCGTCCGGTTGCCTCTTTGACGGCAGAGGCAATCTGGTCACGATAGTTGTTGAGATCCACCAGGAAAGGCAGGGCCATGGCGGCCACCACCAGAAGAAGGAGCAGGCTGGATAGAATCAAGACGATGCGTTTCATAGGTGCTCCTTGACCAACGGTTATCCCAAGTCAGTTTATCAGGACAAGAGGGCAAGATACTCCTGGGCGGTCAGTAAGGGTTCATTTTCCCCGCTGACTTGTATGCGAATCATCCAACCCGCACCATAGGGATCTTCATTGACCAGTTCCGGGGCAATGCGCAACTCCTGGTTGACCTCAAGGACGGTGCCGGAGACGGGGGCGAAGAGATCGGAGAGGGATTTGACCGATTCCACGGTGCCAAAGGGTCTGCCCGCCTGCAAAGTGGCTCCCACCTGGGGCAGGTCTACAAAGACCACGTCTCCCAGTTGATCCACTGCATAGCTGGTGATGCCCACCTCTACCTGATGGTTATCAAGACGGCGCACCCATTCGTGCTCTGAGGTATAGCTTAAATCGGACGGACAATTGGTCGTGGCAGAACCCATATGGAATAACCTCCGAGTGAGGGGTGGAATCGTTTAATGGATATGTTGGCCAGGATTGGTCTGTAAGTCAACCAATGAGGGTGGAAAATCATTTTTCAGCCCCCTTTTGTCACCGGCATCAGGCAGGAAAAATCGCTGGTGGAGGGAAAATGCTGGGAGTAGACCGGAGGTAGAGAGGAGCTGGGGGCGGCCATGTGAACCAGATATCCCAGACCAAAAGCGGCGGCGGCTGTCAGGACCGGTTCCGAATCATCCACCAGCAGGGTATGGGGGGGATCAAAGTTGATGTGATCCTGTAACAGGGGCCAGAAGAGGGGATCTTCCTTGGCGCGGCCCAGTTCATGGCTGGAGGTGATGGAATCAAAATAATTTCCAATAGGGGTACGGGACATTTTCAGGGCCAGGGATTGGGCGTGGGCGTTGGTTACCAGATGCACCCGCCAGGGACCCTCTCTAAGGGCTTGCAGAAAGGGCAGCACGGTGGGTCTTACCTGAATCAAATGAGCCACATGTTCTTTCAGGAGGGGAATGTCCAGTTCCAGTTTACGGGACCAATAGTCCAGGTCATACCATTCCAGGGTGCCCTGATTTTGCATGTAGGCTTCCATGGTACGGTGGCGGGCCTCTTCCAGGGAGATGGCATGGCGTTGGGCGTAGAAGTGGGGGACGGTTTCCAGGAAAAAGGTATCGTCAAAATGGCGATCCAGGAGGGTACCGTCCATGTCCAGCAGCACATGATGAATCTCCTGCCAAGGCAGGGAGGGGTTGTTCATGTGGTGTAATCGGCATTGATGGTGATGTATTCGTGGGAAAGGTCGCAGGTCCAGATGGTGGCGCGCCCGCTGCCTGCTCCCAGGTCCACGAACAGGGGAATTTCTTTGCGGGCCATGATCTGTGCCCCCACGGCTTCTGAATAGTCGGGATGGCGCAGGCCTCCTTCCACCACCTTGAGGGTATCCAGGGCGATGGCCAAGCGTTCCACTTGCAGGGGCACGCCTGCATAACCCACGGCGGCCAGGATGCGTCCCCAGTTGGGGTCGCCACCGTAGAAGGCGGTTTTCACCAGCGGGCTGTGGGCGATGGCCTTGGCCACTTGGCGAGCGGCAGCGTGGGAGGTGGCACCGGAGACGGTGATGGTGATGAAGCGGGTGGCTCCCTCCCCATCCCGCACGATGGCCTGGGCCAGGGTGGCGCATACTTCGGTGAGGGCATGAAGAAAGCTCTCGCCCCCTTCGCTGGGGGTAACGGTACAACCGGAACTCCCGGAGGCAAAGGCCAGCACGGTATCGTTGGTGGAGGTGTCCCCATCCACGGTGATGCTGTTGAAGGATTCCTGCACCGCCTGGTTGAGCCATTTTTGCAGTTGGGGGGCGGCTATCTTGGCATCGGTAAAGATGAAGGCCAGCATGGTGGCCATGTCGGGATGGATCATCCCTGCACCCTTGGCGATACCCACCACGTTGACCACTCCTTCCGCCAGGCGAATTTGCCGATGGCAGGCTTTGGGAAAGGTATCGGTGGTCATGATGGCGCGAGCGGCCTGCCACCAGTCGGCGGGTTGCAAGTTACCGATGAGGGCGGGCAGGGCAGTTTCGATTTTGTCCACTGGAAAGTGTTGACCGATCACCCCGGTGGAGGCCACAAAGACGGTGGCTGGTTCAATAGCTAGGCCGTCAGCCACCGCCTGGGTGGAGGAGAGGGCGGCGGTCATGCCTTGGGGACCGTTGGCCACGTTGGCGTTGCCTGAATTCACCAGCAGGGCGCGGGCGGTTCCTTGCACCAATCGTTGTTGACAGAGGGTCACCGGGGCGGCGCGTACCTGATTGCGGGTGAACAGACCTGCCACGCTACAGGGTTGCTCCATGGCTACCAGAAGTAAATCTTTCGCACCGCTAACCTTGAGTCCGCAGGCGGTGGTTGCCAACCGAAAGCCTGTCAGGGAGGGAATGTTCACCTCTTCCAAAATACCCGATGCCATGACCATGCCTCATTATTTTTATGTAAAGTTGAACCGGGTTACAGGATGCCGCCTTTTTCTTTAAGAACCTGATCCATGGTCTCCCCCAGAATGGGAAAACGGCTTTTGAACATGCTATAGGCCACGTCGGCGAACTGGCGGATTTCGTACTGGGCGTTGGATTTGCGTCGCAGATCGAAAAAATTCATCAGCGAGCGAAAGTTGATGGTCCAGTAGAGATCGGTATAACAGGAAACCGGCATGGCATTGCGTAACAGTTCCCGACCGCGTGCCCGATAGGGGTTGCGTCCGCCTTCCACCTTGGGAATGGAACCACGGGCTTCTGCCTCGTCCACCCGCTGGCAGATTTCCCGATAACCTTCCTGATAGAAGGCGTGTAATTCTTCCATGAGTTGGCAATAGCGGGCAAGTTGCTCTTCGCTTAAAATGCGCATATTGCCAACGGTGCAAGCCTGGGCGTCGGGAATATAGTAGGCGGGGATGGGTTCCCGGTAGCGTTGGGAAAATTCGTTGAAGGAGCTGATGCGATGGCGGATCCATTGCCGAATCACAAAAATGGGGGCCACGATGCGCCAGCGAAAGTAGACGGTTTCAAAGGGGGTGCCATGGTTTTGCGACAGGAGATAGTAGAGCAACTTCCGTTCCCGGTCGCCGAACTCTTGCATGGAGTTGATGCGTTGGTTGGTGGTGGAGATGCGGGCGGTGTTGATGATGGTGGCCTCATCTCCCCAGCTTTCTTCCAGTTCCAGAAAGCCAAAGTTGCCGATGCGGCGGGCAAAGTCGGGATTTTCCCGCAGGCGGGTATTCATCTCCTCTTCCATTTCGCGGGTGACCGGGCTGGAGAAGGCGGATTCGGAAAGATTTTTCATGATGGATTCATCCCCACATTTCAATATCGCTGGCGGCTGGATCATCGTCTTCCAGCATGCCGCGGGAGAGCAGGTGTTGGTAACAGGCAATCTGGTTTCTGCCATTGTTTTTAGAATAATACAATGCCCTATCAGCGCGATGGATTAAATTAACAGGCATGTCCCCCTGCTGAATGGTCGTCCAGCCGATACTCACCGTTACGGTGCCCACCCCTGGAAAGGGTTGGGAGGAGACGCTGTTGCAAACCCGTTGCAAGGCGGCCTCTGCATCCAGGGGAGTGACATCGGTTAATAGGGCGACAAATTCTTCTCCACCAAAGCGGAAGAGAAGATCGTTGTGACGAAAGCGTTCTTCCATGCGCCTGGCGAATAGGATCAACACTTCATCGCCCATGAGATGGCCGAAGGTGTCGTTGATTTTTTTAAAATGATCGATATCCAGGGTGGCCAGGCAGGCGGTTTTTTTCAGGACATCCCGTTGCCGATTGGCTCCCCCCTGGTAGGCTTGCAAAATTTTGCTGATTTTATCATCAAAGGAAAATCGATTATAGAGATTGGTGAGGGGATCCCGTTCTTTGGCCAGGATCAGGGAGGTTTGGTTGACGAAGAGGGAGATAAGAAAGACCAGGATGCTCAAGGCGGATTGGGGTATGGGTTCTCCTTCCAGGAGCAGCATGCCAAAAAAGCCGGGCAGCAGAATGGGGAAGATCAACCGTTGTCCCACGGAGAGGTCCACCACCACCAGATGGCGTTTTTCCAGGCAGGCCGCCATGCCGCCAATGGTTTGGATGGAAAAAAATTGTTTGGCGGGGTCCAGAGGATTGGTCACCAGCCATCCTTTGTGGCTGTGGCGTTTGACTTCATAGAATGTAACGATGCAACCCAGATGGGGAGGGGGCAGACGATTGATGACCAGGGCGTTGATCTGGCGAATCAAGGCGTGTATCAGACCCAGATCATCCCCGACAGCGGTCATTTCCAACACCGCATCGGCCAGATGGTCGTCCAGGGTGGGTATGGGTTTAGGCATGTTCTATTTGAGATAAATGAAGTAAATGGTTTAGTATTTGTCCAGTTCCAGAATAGCATTAATTGTCTCTCGCGACAAAGTTCCTTTTACCAGAAATGCCTCACAACGGGATGGCCCCATAAGTTGGCGAGGGGTTAAAAGTGGAAATTGACATTTTACTGAAAACGGTGCAAATTGAACTAGTCGGACTAAGCTTAGTCCAGTCCATCGCAAGGGATAGGGACGATGAGCATTGTTAATATTCACGAGGCCAAGACCCAACTCTCCCGTTATGTGGATCAAGCCGCCACGGGTGAGGAAATTATCATTGCCCGGGCGGGTAAGCCTGTGGCGCGGCTTATGCCGTTGGCACCCATGGTGAGTGAACGCAAGCTGGGTCTTGGTAAAGGAAAATTCACCTATCCCAACGACCTGGACAGCATGCATGCCAAGGAAATCCAGGATATGTTTGATTTTGGCCAATAATAAAATGCATCGCACCTTTCTATTGGATACCAATATTCTGCTTGCAGCCCTCATAGCACCGGAAAAACTGACGGGTGAGGTGGCGGATTGGATTGCAACGCCTTATTACAGCGTCTATTTCAGTTCTGCCAGTATTTGGGAGATTGCCATTAAGTACTCCTTGAACCGGAGCGGGTTTAATTTTTCGCCAGCGGATATCCATCGCTTGGCAGTACAAACAGGGTTTACTGAATTACCCGTTCATGCAGAGCATTGTTATCCGCTTGCTTCAATGCCTTGGCACCATAAAGATCCTTTTGACCGTCTGTTGCTTGCCCAGGCCCGCTCTTTGCCCGCCCATTTACTCACCTCCGATCCTCTGTTGGTTCAATACTCAGACTTGGTTATTTCGATAACCTTTCTGAATGGATCAGACCTGCCCCATAAAAATCCGTCATGATGACTTGACCTGTTGGGTGGAAAGGATGTTTAATTACGAATGAATCGCATTCAACAATTCACAGGATGTGAATCGAGGTAAAGTATGGATCATTGCCATTCTGCGGTGCGGCCAAAGGGGGTGGCTCCCCAGGTGGCCTTGGTGGGACCGCCCAATGCGGGCAAGAGTGTCTTGTTCAATGCCGTGACCGGGGAATATTCCATTGTGGCCAACCATCCCCAAACCACGGTGGTGGTGGAAGGGAAGACCGTTGAGCTGGCGAATGAGCAAGTTCATCTATTGGACACTCCGGGCCTCTCCGCCTTGACGGTGGTGTCGGCGGATGAAAGGGCCACCTTGCAACTGTTGTTGCAGGGGGGCTTGCAGGGGCTGGTTTTTTGTGGAGATGCCCTGCATTTGAAGCGATCCCTGGCCTTGTTGGCCCAGTTGATGGAGTTGGAATTGCCCATGGTGGCCTGTTTTAACAAGGCGGATCAGGCGGCGGCCCATGGCATGGCCATCGATATGGCAGGTTTGCAGGAGGTATTGGGCATTCCGGTGGTGGAGGTGGCCGCTTCCCATGATCGGGGGGTGGAGCAGGTGGGGTCCAGGATAGGGGCGTTGGCAGCGGGCAAGGTGGTGGCAGCCCAGGTAAAGATACCCTATCCGGCGGCGGTGGAGGAGGTGATTCAGGGTTTGCAGGGGTTGTTTGGCGGGTGTGGAACCCCTTCCCGTGGGGTGGTTTTGTTGTATTTATTGGGGGATTCCACCGCCCAGGAGTGTTTTAGTCGGGGTTTGGGGGCGGAGGCTTTAGGGCAGGCCGCAGAATTGTTGGGGAATTTTCGCCGCCGCATGACCGGGGTGCGCTTGCAATTGGCTTTATTTCAGGCGCGGGAGGCGTGGGCGCACCGTCTGGCGGAACGTGTTCTGCGCCAGGCCAATCTGGTGATTCCGGGTTTACTGCAAAAAATGGGGCAGGCCAGTCGCCATCCGGTGTGGGGTTGGCCTATTTTTTTGGCCATTTTGTGGTTGACTTTTCAAAGTGTGGCCCTGGCGGCACAGGATTTGGGGGGGTGGCTGGATGGTTTGATCTTCGCGCCGGTCATCCAACAATTGGGGGAGGTAATTCCCTGGCCCTGGTTGCAGGATTTTTTGGTGGGTCAGTTTGGCATCCTCACCATGGGGGTGGCCAATGCCATGGTAACGGTGGTGCCTATTTTATTGGTATTTTTTCTCATAGTCCATTTTTTGGAAGATGTGGGCTATTTGCCCAATTTGAGTGTTTTGACCAATCGTGCTCTGTCGTTTTTGGGTTTGACCGGCAAGGCGGTGTTGCCTCTGGTGCTGGGCAGTGGGTGCAATACCACGGCCACCATGAGCAGTCGCATATTGGCTACACGCAAGGAGCGGTTGTTGGTCTCCTTTTTGGTGGCCCTGGGGGTGCCCTGCTCGGTGCAAATGGGTATTTTGTTTGCCATATTGGCCAGCATGCCTTTTTCCGCTTTGTTGATTGTTTTGTTTTCGGTGATGGCCACCTCCCTGGTGTGTGGGGTTGCCATGAACCGCTTGTTGCCGGGGACGGGTTCTGCGGGGGGATTTATTCTGGAACTGCCCCTTTTTACCTGGCCACAAGGGCGTAACATTGTGCGTAAAACCTGGTTTCGCATTAAATGGTTTTTGCTGGAGGCCCTGCCCATGTTTGTGGCGGCTGCCTTGGTCATGTTCACCCTGGAAAAGAGTGGTCTGTTAGAGGTCATCAAATCCTGGTTGCACCCTTTGGTGACCGGCTTTTTGCAATTGCCGGACAAGGTGACGGAGGTATTTATCCTGGTGTTGGCCCGCCGTGAGGTGGGGGCGGTCTATTTTAAACAAATGGTGGAAGCGGGGGAGTTGGACTATAAACAGATTGTCACCGGCCTGGTGGTGATCACCCTGTTTATTCCTTGCATGTCCAATACCATGGTGATGATCAAGGAGTTTGGCTCCCGCTGGGCGGTGGTCACCAACCTGGCCATCATCGCCATTGCCATCCTGGTGGGTGGTCTGGTCAATACCCTTCTTACCTTATTGGCTTGAGGCAAAGGAGCCGTCATGGAGCTGGAAAAAGAACATCGGCGGGATGAACTATTGGAAATGTTGTGGCGGCTGTCGGAACGCCACGACACCACCCTGACCTCCTTGCGTCGTTTTGATGAAGAGCAACGTTATGAAGGATATTTAAGAGAGTTTGCCCATAGTGGCTATGTGCGCCTGGAAGGGGAGCGCATTTACTTTACCGACAAGGGATTGGCCAGGGCCAGAGATATCGTTCGCCGTCATCGTCTGGCGGAACGCTTGCTGGTGGATGTCATGGGCAAGTCCGCCCAGGAGACCGAAGAGGTGGCCTGTGAATTTGAGCATATTTTGGCCGCTGAACTGGTGAACGCCATTTGCACCCTGTTGGGTCACCCCACCACCTGCCCCCATGGTCTGCCCATTCCTGAAGGAGAGTGTTGCCAGAAGGAGCAGCAGGTGGTGGATATGGCGGTGGTGCCTTTGAGTCGGGTAGCCGTGGGCCAGGAGGTGCGGATTGCCTCCATCGATACCCAGGATGCCCATCAGATGAACCGTTTGCTGGTACTGGGCCTGTTGCCCGGTGCCCATATGACGGTATTGCAAAAATATCCCACCCTGGTGGTGCAGGTGGAACGGCGGCAGATTGCCTTTGAAGAGTCCATCGGCAACCAATTGCGGGTTTGGCAAAAAGTGTGTTGAGACCAACGGCTTAATATGTGCCAGAAGTTTATCCTTCCAGTCGTAATCGGCTTCGATGAGGACTGGTTGGTAGCCTTTGTTTTCCAGGCTGTTGGCCACCAGGGTGATGAAAAAATCCCGGAGGGAGATCATCTTGGCGATGACATCAATGTTATAGGGAAAGGTGGCCAGGCTGACCCCGGCATGGATTCTTGAGAATCTGCTTGAGAACAAATCACACTTAGTCTAAGGTCTCCCTAACGGGGTAGGAATTGGCCCCTGTCAAGATGGAAAAACTCCATCAAGCAAAGCTTCTGGGAATTTTACTTTTTGTTTTTTTGCCCCAACGATGGGGTCGTCAACCATTAAGGAGTTTCTCTGTGGCAACAATCAGAGCTGGAATGATATGCGGCATAGTTGCATCATTGACAATCGGCCACGCCATGGCCAGCAATGGTTATTTTTCTCATGGATTCGGGAGCGAAAGCAAATCCATGGCCGGTGCCGGCACCGCTTTACCAATGGACACCATGGCCACCGCATTGAATCCAGCCCTGATGGTTTATACGGGTGACCGGCTGGATATTGGGTTGGCCTCCTTTTTTCCATCCCGAGGCTTTACAGCCAACGACCCCAACCCTGCCCCAGGCGCGTTCCCGGCAGGTAGCTACGAAAGCGACAATTCTGTATTCTTCATCCCCAGCCTGGGCTACAACAAGATGTTGACCAGCGATACCAGTCTGGGTATCAGCATCGGCGGCAATGGGGGCATGAATACCGAGTACGACTGGGCCGTATTTGGCGGCTTTGGCGCAGGCAGCAAGCCTACGGGCATTGATTTAATTCAATTGTTTGTGGGTGTATCCCTGTCTCACAAGATCTCCCGTGACCATTCGGTTGGTGTTGCCCCCATCCTCTCCATTCAGAGTCTGTCGGTCAAGGGGTTGGAGGCATTCCAAGGACTCTCCGTCCACCCGGATCGGGTAACCAATAAAGGTCGTGATTGGTCCTACGGTGGGGGCGTGCGGGTTGGCTGGCGTGGTCAATTGACCGATTCTTTTTCTGCGGGCATTTCCTATCAGACGCGTCTCTGGATGAGCAGATTCGACAAATATTCCGGCCTGATTGCAGAAGAAGGCGACTTCGATATCCCCCCCATCTTCAATGTGGGAATTGCCTATAAACTGACGCCAACCTTTACCGCCCTCGCAGATGTCCAGCATATTTTTTTCGATGACATCAAATCTCTGTCCAACTCTAACAATACTATTATGGCACCAGGTTCCCTGGGTGGTTCTTCCGGGCTTGGGTTTGGTTGGGAAGGCATGACGGTCTACAAATTTGGTTTACAGTGGGTGATGAACGATTCATGGACCTGGCGGGCGGGTTACAGTAAGGCATCCGACGTCCTGGCTGGCGGACAGGCACTCTTCAATATATTGGCCCCGGCTACAGTGACCGATCATGTTACTGCGGGCCTGACCTACAAGTTGAGTGATCAAGATGGGATCAACTTTGCTGGCATGCATGCATTCAGCAAAAAGATTCATGGCTCTAATCCCAACACACCCAACCAGACCGGTTACCTGGAAATGAGCCAGAACGAACTGGAAATCAGTTGGAGCCACAAGTTCTGACTTTTGCGCAGGTGTGCTTGTCAAGACTAAATCTGACAAAAATGGGTTGTGCGGCCTCGGTTTTGTTTGTTTGGTGAAACCCATTTTTTGCCCCCCTGTGCGGTTGCATCTCCTGCCCTCCCGGTATACCCTCTATACCATGTGGATTATTTCAGGGAGCGTTCAACCATGATTGCCGTAGGTCGTCCCACCTGGCTGGAAATTCATCTGGCTGCACTGGTGGATAATTTTCGTTTGGTCCAGCGCACGGTGGGTGAAGGGGTGGCCATCTTTCCCGTGGTCAAGGCCAATGGCTATGGTTTGGGGGCCATACCCATTGCCCTGGCCCTGCAACAGGCTGGTGCCCACGGCTTGTGCCTGGCCATGGCGGAAGAGGCGGCCTTGTTGCAACAGGCGGGGGTCACCCTGCCCATGGCGTTGCTCTCTTCCCCCGCCCCCGGTCTGGAAAAAGAAGTGGTTCGGCAGGGGTGGCAAGTATTTCTCTATACCCTGGCCGATGCCCGCCGCCTGCACACCTTCGCCGATCCCGCCCACCCCCTGCCGGTACATGTGAAAGTGGATACCGGCATGGGACGATTGGGGTTTCCCCTGGATGATTTACCTGCCGTCATGACGGAACTGGCTACGCTGCCCGGATTAAAGGTGGTGGGGCTGGCCTCCCACCTGGCGTGTGCCGATGAACCACAACGCCCCGTCACTCGCCTGCAAATGGAAAAAATGGAGTCGGTGCGGCAACAGTATGCCCACCTGCCTGTCTCCCTGGCCAACAGTGCAGGTATTCTTGCCCATGCCGCCAGCCACTACCAATGGGTACGTCCCGGCATCATGATCTATGGCGGCAGTCCCTTTCATCCCCAAGGCACTGCCTCTGACTGGGGGATCAAACCGGTGGTGGCCTGGAAAAGTCGGATCATCCAGGTGCGGGAGATGGCGGCAGGGTGTGGGGTGGGTTATGGTCACGCCTTTATTACCCCCACTGCCAGCCGCATCGCCCTGGTCACCGTGGGTTATGCCGATGGCTACAGTCGCTGTCTGGGAAACCTTGCCCAAGTCCTGATTCAAGGCAGGCGGGCACCAGTGGTGGGGCGGGTGAGCATGGATAGCATGGCCGTGGACATTACCCAACTTCCCCACTCTATTCAGGAAGGGGAGATCGTCACCCTGTTGGGGCAGGATGGCCAGGATGCCATCACCGCCGAAGAGCTGGCCACCTGGATGGATACCATCCCCTACGAAGTTTTCTGTCGGTTGGGACAACGCATGCCGAAAATTTACTTGCGCGAAGGGACGTGACCCACGCTCTCTTTCAGTGTATAGTGAAAGACTTGAATCACTCCACCATGGTAGACGAGGGTGCAGGACGGCATGGCGCGTGAGAAAAAACGCTTCCTGTGCAGTGAGTGCGGCGCGGAGCACAGCCTTTGGGAAGGCCGTTGCAACGTCTGCGGTAATTGGAACACCCTGCGCGAATTCAAAGAAAAAAAAGAGTCTTCCCGCCTGGAGGTCAGCGGTGATGCCCGTGGTCCGGTGCAACTCTCCCAAGTCAATGGCGACCGGGAAGAGCGATTCACCACCGGGATGAAAGAATTGGACCGCACCCTGGGGGGTGGTCTGGTTGTGGGGTCGGTGGTCCTGCTGGGAGGGGATCCGGGTATCGGTAAATCCACCCTGCTGCTGGAGGCCGCTGCCAATATGGCCCTCAACCGGGAAGTGCTCTACGTCTCCGGCGAAGAATCCTTAACCCAGATCAAACTGCGGGCCACTCGCCTGGAAGTCTCCTCCGATGCGGTATGGGTGCTGGCGGAAACCCGGCTGGAAACCATCCAACGTCTGGTGGAAGAGCGGGAACCGGCGGTATTGATTATCGACTCCATTCAAACCGTTGCCTCCGACGAGATTGCAGCCGGCAGCGGTTCCGTAAGCCAGGTGCGTGAGTGCGCCGCCCGGCTGATTCAATTGGCCAAACAACGGGGAGTCTCCCTCTTTCTGGTGGGACATGTCACCAAGGATGGCCAGATTGCCGGTCCCAAACTGTTGGAACATATGGTGGATACGGTCCTCTATTTTGAGGGAGAGCGCAGCCATCAATACCGCATTTTGCGTACTGTCAAAAACCGGTTCGGTCCTGCCAATGAGATCGGGGTTTTTGAAATGGGGGAAAGCGGTTTAAGAGAGGTGGACAACCCCTCCGAACTGTTTCTCTCCCAACGGGTCAAGGGACAGGCAGGATCGGTGGTCTATGCCGGGATGGAAGGAACCCGCCCGGTGTTGGTGGAAATTCAATCTCTCGTCGCCCCCACTCCCCTGCCCCAACCCCGACGTACCACCCTGGGGGTGGATGTGAACCGCCTGGCCATGCTGGTGGCGGTGCTGGAAAAACGTTTGGGGCTGGGACTCTACGATCGGGATATTTTTCTCAATGTGGCTGGGGGATTTCGGGTGAGCGAACCGGCTGCCGATCTGGCGGTGGTCCTCTCCCTGTTTTCCGGTCATCGCAATCTGGCCTTGGATGGGGGGTTGTTGGCCTTCGGCGAGGTGGGATTGGCGGGAGAAATTCGTTCCGTGGGTCATGTGGCCACCCGTCTGCGGGAAGCCGCCAAGCTGGGTTTCACCCGCTGCATGGTGCCAGGAACCGCCCTCAAGGGTTTGCCAGAGGATTTGGGCATCTCCCTCATCCCGGTCAACTTTGTCAGTGACGCCATCCACGCTCTGCTGCCCAGGGAGGCATGACCCCATGAACTGGCTGGATTATTTCCTCATCCTGGTGGTCGGTCTTTCCACCCTGCTGGCCGCCATGCGCGGATTTGTGGGGGAGGTGATCTCCCTGGTGGGGTGGGTGGTGGCCTTTACCGTGGCCAGTCGCTTTTCCGGTCAACTGGAACCCTATCTCTCTGGCATCATCACCTCTCCCACCCTGTTGGGGGTGGCCGCCTTCGCCATCGCCTTTATCGGTACGCTGGTGGGTATGGCCTTGATCGGTGCGTTGCTGAAAATGGTGGTGGGCGGGGCCGGTCTCACCGCTCTGGATCGCTCCCTTGGCATGCTGTTCGGCTTCACCAGAGGTGCCTTGTTGATCATGGTGGGTTTCATGATTCTCATGACCTTCGAGGCCAACCCACCCTCTTTGGTGCGGCAATCGGTGCTCAGCCCCCACTTTGTGCAAGGGGCCAACCTGCTGGGCAAAGCCCTGCCGGAAGGATCCAAAATATTAGAGCGAATTCGCTCCAACTTTGATCAATTCCAGAGTAAAGCAGGTCAAATAGAAAAAGGGTTGCAACAACCCATGGGGCGCACCCTGATGGATGAATTGCAAAAAACCCTCTCCAGCGAAGAAAAGGAAGCCCCCAAAGTGGCTCCCCTGGTGGAACGTCCACCCCAGCCCGCTCCTTCTCAACAGGACGTGAAAGGCATGGACGATCTCTTCAAAAAGTATAATTCAAACCCTTGATGGCAACACCTCTCAACCTCCTATCTCGGCAGTGGGAAACAGCACATGGATTCGGAATTGGAGCATTTTGTTGAGGATGACCATTTTCATGACCATTGCGGCGTCTTTGGTGTCTTCAACCATGTAGAGGCAGCCAATCTGGTCTATCTGGGCCTCTATGCCCTGCAACATCGGGGGCAGGAGTCGGCGGGCATCATCTCCCTGAAGGAGCGCATATTGCACACCTTTCGGGGACGGGGACTGGTGGCCGATGTTTTCAACCATTCCAGTCTGGCCCGTCTGCCTGGTTCCTGTGCCATCGGCCATGTGCGTTATTCCACGGCAGGGGGCAGCGATACCCAGCGCAACATTCAACCCCTGGTGGTGGATACCGCCTACGGGGGCATGGCCCTGGCCCACAACGGCAATCTGGTCAATGCTATCCAAATCCGGCGCGACCTGGAACGGCGCGGCTCCATCTTCCAATCCACCATGGACACGGAAGTCATCGTCCATCTGGCCGCCCTCTCCCGCTGGCCCACCTTCCCGGAACGTCTGGTGGATGCCCTCTCCCAAGTCTCCGGGGCCTACGCCATCGTGGCCATGGATGAACATGCGGTTATCGGTGTGCGGGATCCCTTTGGTTTTCGTCCCCTGGTTCTAGGTAAACTTCCCAACAATGGTTGGGTCTTTTCCTCCGAAACCTGCGCCCTCCACTTGATCGATGCGGAATATGTGCGGGATGTGCAACCCGGCGAAATGGTGGTGGTGGACGAAAAAGGGGTCCATTCTTACTTTCCCTTCCCCCGCCGCAAGCGCACCATGTGCATTTTTGAGTATATTTACTTTGCCCGTCCCGACTCCACCATCGATGGAATCAACGTCTACAACTCCCGCAAACAGGTGGGTCGCCTGTTGGCCCAAGAGCATCCGGTGGAAGCCGACCTGGTGGTTCCCGTCCCCGACTCTGGGGTTCCTGCCGCTTTGGGATATGCCCAAGCCTCCGGTATTCCCTTTGAACTGGGCATCATCCGCAACCACTATGTGGGACGTACCTTTATCGAACCCCAACAGGCCATTCGCCACTTCGGTGTCAAGGTCAAGTTGAACGCCAATCCGCAAATTCTCGCCGGTAAACGAGTCGTTCTGGTGGATGACTCGGTGGTGCGGGGGACCACCAGTCGCAAAATTGTCAAAATGGTACGGGAGGCCGGGGCAAAAGAAGTTCATTTACGAATTTCCTCCCCTCCCACCACCCATCCATGTTACTATGGAATTGATACCCCTACTCGTGAGGAGTTATTGGCTTCTCACAATACGGTGGATGAAATGCGTGCCTTCATCGACGCCGATTCCTTGGCCTTTATCTCCCTGGAAGGCCTCTACAAGGCGGTCAACGGAACCCGCCAGGGCTATTGTGATGCTTGTTTTTCTGGTAATTATCCGGTCCCCTATTTTCAACCGGAACGTTATGTTCAATTAACATTATTAAAGGAGGCATGACGCCTCACCCAATTTTTCCCACCCATAGGAGCCGTCATGTCTCTACCATTGCCGCAGGTGCCATGGTTTACCAATCTATCCATTGGTAAAAAACTGGCATTGGCCGTCGCCCCCCTGTTGCTCTCCCTGATCTTCTCGACCCTTGCCTATGAGTATGCCAATAATCGTCAATTGAGTGGCAGGGAGATGAGCAACCGCTTTCATCTGGCGGTAAAGCATGCCAAAACAGTCTATGAGTGCATGTTGCAGGCCAGGCGTGGGGAGAAAGACTTTTTCTTACGCCTGGATGAAAAATATGTGGAAGAGGTGACCAATCAGATCACCTGCATCCAGTCTTCCGCCTTTGACCTGCAAGAGATGGCCACCCAATTGGACGAAAGGGTATTGGCCCAGGATAGTGAAAAAATAATCACCCTTTCCCAGGAATACCATGCCCGCTTTGACGATATCGCTGAAATGTGGCGAAAAAAGGGTTTGACCCCGGAAAGTGGTTTCCAGGGGCAATTCCGCAAATCCGCCCATGCGCTGGAAAAGGCCATCAACAATCTGGATACCTCAACCTTATGGCGTATTTACTTGGAAATGCGTCGTAATGAAAAAGATTTCGCGGTACGTACCAAACAGGAATACCGCGCACGGTTTGAAACCAATCTGCAACATTTTCAAAAAAGTCTGCAAGAAAGCCGCTTGGACGAATCGGTGCGCAAGGAGATCAACGACCTTTTGCAGGGTTATGTGCAGCAGGTGCAAAGCTATATGATCCATCGCCTGCAAGGGGAAGCTTTGGATGTGGAGTTGCCCCTCTACAAAGCCCAAAGTGAGTCGGCCCATAAACTGGAAGAGGCCATCCGCCAGCGGTATGTGAATACTATCAGCACCTATTATTTGCTCTTGCGGCGTTATGAAAAGGATTACCTTTTGCGGGATGAGAAAAAATATGTCCAGCAATTGCAGCAGATGGTGGGTAAAATTAATCAGGAAATCAAAGCCTCCCAGGTTCCCCAACAAGGTCAGGATACCCTGTTATCCCTGGTGGCCGATTATGAACGTGCCTTCACCTTATTGACCTCCGCCGATGAAAAAATCATGTTGGCCAGCGAGATGATGAGGAATGCCATCCATGCGGTGGAACCGGTGATTGAACATTTAATCTCTACCATGAACCGGGTGGAATCAGAACGTCTGGCGGAGATCGATGCGGAGGTGGACCACTCGGTTACCCTGGCTCGTTGGGTTTCTTTGATGGCTAGTCTGTTGGGTCTGGTGGTGGTCTTGATTGTCGGTAGGGCCATTATCGTTCCTGTGCGCCGGGTGGCCAATTTTTTGGTGGATATTGGTCAGAAGGGGGAAGGGGATTTGCGCTTTCGTTTGCCTGCTGACCGTCATGATGAGTTGGGCCGTTTGGCGCAAGGTTTCAATTTATTCATGGGTTGTCTGGAGGTCTCCATGCGGGAGATCGATCTGCAATCCCGCACCATCAATGGCAATGTGACTGCCTTGAACAATATGCGAATTGATATCATGGGGGTGGCCCACTCCATTCACCAAGCCATGGTGGCGGTCACCTCTGCCAATCGGGGTCTGGTCCAGGAGACCAACACCATTCGGGGCAACTCCGGTCAGGTTTTGGAGCGGGTGCAGGAGATGACCCAGGCGGCCAAAATTTTGAAGGAGCATGTGTACATCATCTCCCAGGCGGCTGAAAGTGGCAGTGATTCGGCTCAATCCCTGGCAGGTAATGTGGACAGTGCCAGTAGCGGTGTTTCCCAGGTCAATGGCAATCTGGTAGCGGTAAGTCAGCAGTTGATAACCGTCTCTTCGGCGGTGGAAGAGATGACCATCTCGCTTCGAGAGGTGGGCCATCGTTGTGAGAGGGCGGCCAATCGCTCCCAAGAGGTGACGGTGACCACCTCCCAGGCCAGCCGGGTTATGGTGGATTTAAGCCGGGCTGCCCGTGAAATCAACAAGGTGGTGAATGCCATTCGGGGGATTGCTGGTCAGACCAACCTGTTGGCTCTCAATGCGGCCATTGAGGCGGCAGGGGCGGGGGAAGCAGGCAAGGGTTTTGCCGTGGTGGCCAATGAGGTGAAGGAGTTGTCCAAGCAAACGGCGGAGGCCACCCGCATGATTTCCCAGGAGATCGACCACATTCAAAAGCAGATTGATGTGGCGCGGCAGGGGATGGAGGGGATCGACAATGGTATTCAGGAGATTACCCAGCTCAATCAGGATATCTCTTCTGCCGTTCAGGAGCAAAATTTAACGGTGACGGAAATTGCCCGCTCTCTGGCCAAGGTGAGCGATGCTACCAACAATGTCACCCAGGCGGCTTTGCAGATTGAAGCCAATCTAACGGAAGTTTCTCAGGCCGCCTCCCAGGCTCAGCAACAAGCCTGGCAGCAGGCGGGCACCGCTCGTGAGGTGGATAAGGCGGCCAATACCGTTTCCCAGGGGGTGACCATTGCTTTGGAAGAAATGGTCCAGGTGATGGATGCGGTGCGACGCACCGACAGTGAGGCTCAACTGGTTCTGGATCATACTTTGCAGGTCAATCGTTTAGCCTCCAAGGCCATGGGTATTTCGGAGGCCTTTGGTCATATCATCGATTTGACCACCACCACTGCCCATGCTTTGCACGGCATTCGCAGTCGGTTGGCTATTAATTAAACGGGCATGTTCAACATATCCGATTTAAAGAGCGATTTTCTCAATCAGTTCCAACTGTTGGAAGTTTCCATGTTGGGGGACAAGGATATTGAGGACCGGTTGCAATCTTTGTTTGGTCCCATGTCTCGGGAAGAAAATTCCATGAGCCGGTGGTTATCCACGGAGGCTTCGCGTTTGTTCCCCAATCGCATGGAGTTGATCGAACTTCGCAACGCCTTGGACAAGGTTTTTGAATTGGGCAGTCGTATTCTTATTTTGGGTGGGCAGTTGCAGGAGTGTCATGCCCAGGTGATGTTGAGTGATGATGAGCAGTTTTCACGGCAGGTGGAAGAGTACGAGGCGGAAATTCAAACCACCATGCAATCTTTCCGTGGGGTTCATCATCGCATTTTCTTGTTGCTGGATGCCCTATTCCGGGATCCCCATGGCAAGGGGCATTTCAAGGATGCGTGTGGCACCATGGAGCAGTTGGAAGAGGCTGTCCAGGAAAACGATGGGGTGGAACTTTTCTGAGGTGCCCGTACCGGGGATTTCCACATTCTGATGGCACCCTTGCCCCTGTGGAAGCTGGAGGGAAAGTGCATGACCGGTTCGCCGTGTCAACGGGGTGGGGCAGGTATGGGAGCTTGAGGCGGCAGATACCGCATTTCCTGACCGGGGGATGGCACGTACTGAACCGGCAGGGGCCATGTCCGCATGAGACCGAACAGAATGCCGATGCCCGCCAGAATCATTGCCCCCATCTTGATGACCATGCGGAGTTCCAGTTCCTTGAGTCTGGCGTCCATCTCCCGGAACTTGGTTTCCGTTTTGGCGTCCATCTCCCGGAACTTGGTTTCCATCTTGGCATCAAGCTCTTTGATGTCCCGTTGCAGATCCGCTTTGGTAGATTCGATCTTGGCGTCAAGCTCCTTGATGTCCCGTTTGAGTTCAATCTCGGTCTTGGCCAGATCCTCTTTGGTGGCCATGCGTTCGGCCATGGCTTCTGCCAGCATCTCAACCTGGACTTCTGCCTGTGGTTCCGGAACGCCCACTTCTCTGAGACGCTTGGCGAATTTCAGGGTATCGAATGCTGGCATGGACACGGCATTTCCTCCTGGCTGATACTTCACTGCACCTCTTGGTATTCTACCGTACTCCCACCAGAAATGAAATCTTCTTGCATGCCCAACCCTCCAGGCGGAACCACACCCGAAAGAGCAAGCGGGAACCAAAAAGGCTTCCACCAAAACCGATGGAAGCCTTTGTTTTAATGGAGCTGACCATGGGAATTGAGCCAGGAACCTGCAATCAGTGGCTTTCCTCCGGGTTGGCCAGGGCTGCTTCCTTGTTGCGGGAGTAAAAATAAATGGCCGCAAAGATGAGCAATACACCTCCCAAAATATAGAACTTGTATTGCTGAATCCACACCTCCAAAGTCTTGCCTATCAGATAGCCACCGGTGACAAAAGTTACTGCCCAAACCATGGCTGCGATCATGTTTAAAAAGAAATAGTAGAGGGGATTCACTCGGGCAATGCCCAAGGCAAAAGGAGCAGCATTGCGTACTCCATAGATAAATCGGAAGGAAAGAATAAAAATAGTCTTATTCTTCTCAATCATTTGGAAGGCCCATTGGGATTTCTCTTTCAGGGCGGGTCTCTTATCCAATAGTTTGGGGCCAAAAAATCGGCCAATGTAAAAGGCCAATTGGTCGCCAGCGAAGCTCCCAAGAAAGGCGCACAAGGTGAAAAGGCGCAAATCCACCTCAATCTGTCCACTGGAGGCCAGGGCACCCACAATGATGACAAAGGTTTCCCCTTCAAGAAAGGTCCAGATGACAGTGACCAGATATAGCCATTGAATATGGTTTGTTAAAACATCTTGTAATAAATCTTCCATTTATCCACCTCATTCAGACATGGGAACCCAGCCAACAGTCTAATGTACAACGCATATTTTTCCCATGCAAGATTGGATCAGGTGGGGAAGGGATGAAAAATCAACCGGGGGCTGACCCCCCGGTGATTATTGCAGAATTTCCCGTACAGCCGGGGAAGATTGCAGGTAAGCTCTCAATTTTTCCAGGGCGCGTTTTTCAATCTGACGGACCCGCTCACGGGAGATGGAATACCGTTGAGCAAGCTCTTCCAGAGTGGCCTCTTTCTCTGTCATCAAACGGGCTTCCACAATGGTGCGCTCCCGTTCATCCAACTGGTCAAGGGCCTGGTAAAGGGCCTGATTCATCACCTGACCCTGCTGCCTGCCCATGAGTTGCATCTCTTGATTGGGGCGGCGGTCGGGGATCAATTCGATGAGTTCGCTGCCATCCTCTTCCATGGTTTGCCGGTTCAGGGAACTCTCTCGTTGGGCCATGCGGGCGTCTACTTCCAGAATCGTCGCCGTATCCGTACCAAAACGGCTGGCCAACTCCCCTGCTTCCTCTTCCGTCAACAGGGCAAAGTCCTGTTTGGCAGAGCGCAGTTTGAAAAATAATTTCCGCTTAAGCTGGGTTGTGGCAATCTTGACCATACTCCAGGAGCGTAAGATAAACTCATGGATGGTGGCACGAATCCAGGCCAAGGCATAAGTGGACAAACGGGCACTCCGCTCCGGGTCAAACCGCTTGACCGCCAACATCAGCCCCAGGGAACCTTCTTGCACCAGATCGGGCAGGGGAAAACCATAGCCCAAATATTCCCGGGCGGTCTTCACCACCAGACGCAAGTGGGAGCAAACCAGGTTGTGGGCAGCCTGTAAATCCTGATGGCGACGAAAACGCCACGCCAAATCCTGCTCCTCCTCAACCGACAGGATCGGGGCCGCGTTGACTTGCTCCAGAAAGGTCTGAAATTCAAGACCATGGCTGACAACAAGTGATTGGCTCATACTGGCAATCCCTCCTTGATCCTTGTTGTAAAAAGTTTGCCTGTGCAATGGGTCAAATAGGCATGCTTGCATGCGTCGTCAAGAGTCCGGGAAAAATTTTTTTCTCCTGATCTGACCCCCTTAAAATGCCAAGTTAGATCATCCAATTGGCAAAAAATTCCATCTTCTCCTCTTGTATCTTCCGTCTTATTCTCGTAAAGGCCCGGCAGTTAATTCATTGTCAGTGGTCTGACGTTATGATAACATATTAATGTGGTGGGGGTTATCCAATATTGCCAATTATAATTTTTTTCTTTGTGCTTCTCCCTGTACGAGATGTCTATGTCCGTGCGTAAGCATCCCAATCCATGGCTGATGACGCTTGCTTTCTTGCTGATGATGCTATTGGCATGGACCCCTATCTCCTCTTGGGCCAATGAATACTGGGATGAAATGTATTTGCAGGTAGGTGTTAAGTTATTTCCCAGCTTCCTTGCTGCCGACCAGGATATCGCTTTTAAAAATGACCAGGATGGCTCACTCCTCATCCTGGTGGTCCACTCCGGACAAACCAAATTCTCCGAAATGGTGGAAAATTATCTGAAAAACGTGCAGACCATTCGCAACGTCCCGCTACAGGTTCGCACCGTTCATCAGCAAGATATGCAACAATTTAATTCCCGTGTCATCGGCGGAGTCTTCCTGGCCCAACCCCTGGAAAACGGTTTTGAAGAGCTGGTGGAATTTTGCAAATCCCATAAAACCCTCCTGTTCTCCCCCTTCAAGGCCGATGTGGAACGAGGTGCTCTGGGCGGTATGCTCATCACCGATAAGGTGCAACCCTTGATCAATCGCGCCACCATGGATGAATCGGGCATCCGCATCAAATCCTTCTTTCTCAAGGTGGCAAAGCTGCTATGAAACCATTCAGCCTGTCACTTGTTTTTTTAAACCATCCCCTCAAGGTCAATACCATTTTTGGCCTTCTAAGCAGTGCCGTGGTGGTCCTCCTGCTTTGTTTTTGGTTTTTCAGTCTGGAGCCAGGGTTGCAAAAACAGGCCCGCGTCCACGCCAATGCCTTGGCCCAATCCCATGCCCAGGTGCTGGAAATGACGTTGCTTGCGAAAGATAAACTGGATCCTGAACAACTGAATCAGCAACTCACTAAAATTTTTCTGCTCATCGACCCTAATACCAGCGAGCGAACCTTTGAGGGTATCTCCCTTGAATTTGATTACAGCGCGCTGTCCTCCCCCGTCAATCTCAATGGTCAATGGGGGAAGGTCCCCTGCTCCCATTGTATCGTCACCACCGTTCCCCTCTATGAACCCCGTCATCAGGAGCTGGTAGGTTATATCACCTTTTTTGGCAGCACTGCCTTTCTAGAGCGTCTGAAACAGGATGCCCTGGCCAAACTGATTCTGGAAGCCGCAACCATGTTGATCGCCCTCCTCATGGTCTGGTTATGGATCACCAATCTATTAAAAAACCAGGAATCTTTGCAGCAAGATTTACAGCAGGCCAAAGAGTTGGCGGAACAATCCAACCAAAGTAAATCTGAATTTCTTGCCAATATGAGCCACGAAATTCGTACCCCCATGAACGGCGTGGTAGGTATGCTGCAATTATTGCACAATACCCCCCTCTCCCCCGTTCAACAGCATTATATGCAGATGGCCCTGCACTCTGCGGAACTGCAACTGGCCTTGATCAACGATATTCTGGATTTTTCCCGCATCGAAAAGGGCAAACTCATTCTTGAAATGATGGATTATCCTTTGGAAAACCTGATTGAAGAGACCATGACCCTCCTGGCAGAACAGGCCATCGCCAAAGGTCTCTCTTTCAGTTGCTTTCTCTCTCCCCGTCTGCCAAAACAAACCAGGATCGATCCTACCCGCATTAAACAAATTTTGTTTAATCTTCTGGGCAATGCCATCAAGTTTACCCAACAGGGGGAGGTGGTGTTGTTGGTCAGTCATCGCCCCCATGCCCGGCAAGATGAACAGGTCTCTTTGTTGTTTGAAGTGCGGGATACGGGCATTGGTATCCTTCCTGAGGTGGCCGACTCCCTCTTCCAGCCCTTCACCCAGGCCGATGCCTCCATCACCCGTAAATTTGGTGGTAGCGGGTTGGGACTCAATATTTCCCGGCAACTGGCCCAGCTTATGGGGGGTGAAATCACCTTGCAAAGCCTGCCCCAGCTTGGCAGCTCCTTTGTGGTGGATATCCCCATTCCCTTGTTCGTCACCCCAGATGCCAGGAAAATTCCGCCGGTTTTGAAACAGGCAACCTTTATGGTGGTCAGTTCATTATTCCATTTGACCGGGATTGTTGAACGCTATCTTGGGGAGGGGCAGGTCCCCTCGCCCCATATCCTGACCCCAGAAATGGCCGTTCGTCACTACCGCACCCTGCGTGATAATGCGGCCAGTCTGCATTTGATCCTGGTGGACGGCCAACACAATCTGCCAGGTGCCCTGGATTTGATCAAACGTTTGCGCCAGGAAACCCTGGCGGTTCCCCTCAAGATCATCCTGCTCCATTTTCCGCCGGAAGTGGATAGCCCTACCAAATCCTTGTGGGAGGTGGATTATTGCATCATCTCTCCGCTGCGCTGTGCCGAATTTTATCATGCTTTACAGGGGGTGGTGGAGCCACGGGACGAAGTGTCAACCTTGCCGGAACCGCCAGCTCCCGTGCCACCTCCCCGTTTTTCCGGTACCGTTTTATTGGTGGAAGACAACGCCATCAATCAGGTGGTCGCAACTGCCATGCTGGAAGAGATGGGGGTTGTGGTGCACTCGGTCAACCACGGGGAGGAGGCGTTGGCCTGGCTTGCCAATCATCGTTGTGATCTGGTTTTCATGGATGTGCAGATGCCGGTCATGGATGGTCTGACAGCTACCCGTCACTGGCGGGCGCAGGAACAACAAGACAACCTTACCCGCCTGCCCGTGGTTGCCATGACCGCCCACGTACTTCCCAGCGATTATCATAATTGCATGGAGGCGGGCATGGATGACTATCTGGCCAAGCCCATTCGCATGGAAAAAATAGCCGCAGTCCTGGCCAAATGGTTAGCCAGCGGTTAATCCACCCTTGATTATAACCTTCGCAAAACCGCTGCCTTCACTACGTAAATTGGTGACTTGGCCTTTGTACAAACGGGCCGCCACTGCCAATATCCGATCCTGATAAGCAAACAATCGCCAGTCACACTTTAATTTTTCCTCCCCATGCACCACCAGAGAGGGGGGAACCATCTCTTGTACCAGGGTAGTGGCCGGGGTTAGAGAATTAAAGCGGGTGCGGCTCATGCTCTCTCCCAAAACAACGCCGCGACTGCCAAAGGAGGTGACCGGTTTCAACACCCATTTTTTGCGCTCCTGCCAAATTTCATCCCCAGAAAAATTTTCCAACATGCCACTGGCAGGAATCCATTGTTGTACCCAAGCCACCTCTTCTGCAGAAAACCCGCAACGGGCCAGCAGGGAACCCTCCTGCCACAGGGGCATGCGTCGTTTGTCTGCCAATAGACCATAGACCCTAGGGTGGGGGGTAAGAGCCACCTTTTGTCCCATCCAGGCGGCAGCCAGCCCCGCCATGGCCGGGGTTTCCAGATAAAAATCACAATGACGATTATAGATCAACTGCACCGCCTCTCCCTGCCAGTACACCCCGTTGGCATCCATGGTCAACTCTTGGGGGGAGGCAATCACCGCTTGCCAACCCATGGCCTGGAACAGGTGTTGATAGATCACCATTTCCGGGTATAAAAACTGGCCTTCTGGGGTATCGTCTAAAATCACCGCCCGTTGCACCTCCACCCCTGCCAATCGGGCCTCCTGGCGAAAGGCTGCGGCCAGCGGACTTGCCAGGGCATCTTTTATAATTTTTTGTGGGATTTGGCTTCGCCAGTCGAACAGGTCACCGTCATGATGGGCCAGCCATGCCAGCAATAATCCGCCTGCATTGGTGTTGACCTCAATCAGTCGGGGGCCTTGCGGGGTGATGTGAAAATCATACCCCATGGGCAAACCGCTGGGACCACTGTGGTAACGTGCCGTTTCCGGCAACACTGGGTCCACCATGGCATGATAAGTCGGTAATTGAGAAAGGCGGTGGAGTAAACGTACCAAGTGGACCATTTGCCGTAAATGGTCCCGGCTTAACAGGACTTCCAGGGGGCGAACTCCAGGTTGGCTCAAGGGGATTTCCTTATGACAAGATACAGGCGGCTTAGGTGGGACGATGCTGCTCTCCCAGCATTAAAATAAACTGGGTCAAAAACTCCTGATTAATGGCCTTGCCCATTTCTCGCATCTTTCCCAACGATTGAAAGGGAGAAAAGGCATCCCGGAAGGGTTGGCGGTTGGTCAGGGAATCGTAAATTTCCATGATATTGACTATTTGTGCCAAGGGATCGATCTGACCTATTTTAAGTTTATCCGGGTAGCCCGTACCGTCCATTTGTTCATGGTGCTGGGCCACAATGGGCAGCACATCAGGAGGCAGGCCAGGGACTTCACGGCACCATTCCACTCCCAGGGTGACGTGCTCGCGCAAGGATTCATATTCAGAAGGGGATATCTTGGTTTTTTTCAACAACAGGTCGGGGTCTATTCTGGTTTTGCCAATATCATGCAGCATTCCTCCCAGTCCCAGCAGTTGCAGTTGAAATTGGGAAAGTTTCAGTCGTATCCCCAACCCCATGGAGAGAACCGCCACATTGACAGAGTGGATATAGGTATTAAAATCCTGATCGGAAATTTTGAGCAGGGCATAATAGGTGCCGCCGTTGTCAAACATACTCTCTAGTATTTGATCAATGGCCTTGTTGGCCACCGGCAGGGCCTCTTTAGGTTCTGGGCAATGAAACAGCCCGTGGGCGGCCATTTTGGCATTTTCCCGCATGAGGATACCCCCTGCCACATTCATGGGCTGGTAGGTGGCCTCTTCCGCCCAACTGTTTTGCAGGTAGTCATAATATTTTTCCAAATCTACTTGGAAAATATAGGCCGAGGTAAATTCAAGCAAATGCTGTTCGGTAACGGAGGTGGGGACGCCCGGCAAATCAGGGGCGATGATGGGGGTGGGAAGTCCCGATTCCACCGTAAATACGGTAAAATCTGGAGTGGATCCCTTGCGCAGGGTGTGTATATCGATAAAAACAAACTTTTCTTGCAAATAGCGAATTTGGCTGTTATCGCCGCTATATCCCGCCACTCGGGCGGTCAGCCGCAAAAATTTGGGATAGTCCCCTTTTTCAATATATATTTTTTCGACGCCATTCTCCCGCAATTGCAACAGGACATTTTCATCCACGGGCAACTGGCGGCTGCGGAATAAGACGTATTTTTTATTATAGGTGAGGTAGAGATCAAACCCGTAGGTTTCGTTGATCGGCAATTCACCGATGGGAATGGGAATATAGATCATGTCTCCATTACACCTGTGGCAATTTCATCTCCTGGGATTAGGGTAGACCAACGTTTCCCAGAATGCAACGGGGATCAAGGTTTATTGTTGTAAGGGTTTGACAGCATCCAGCCACCAGGTGCCATCCTCCGCCGGAATGGCCTCTTCCACCTGGTATCCCTCATGACGCAGGGTGCGGGGGACATTTTCCAGGGGTTCTTTGCCTTGCAGATGAATACGCAGGCGGCTGCCTGGGGCCATGGATTCCAGCTTCAATTTGACTCGCACAAAGGTCATGGGACAGGTTTCGTAGGTGATATCGATGGTATCATCCACTTGCGGACCCGAACGGGTGTTCAGGGTTTGGCTCTTTTTGTCCTGACCACCGCAGACAGGGCAACCGGGTTGCGGGTGGGTAATCCCCACGGACTGGGAGGTGGACAGCACATGGTGGTCCAGATAGGACCAGTTGACGGTGCGGGTAAGGCGCAGAATCACCTCTTGAGCCAGCAGACAACCCGTGAAACCTGCGGCCAGTTGCAACCAGCTCTCCTCTTCCTGCCAGGGACCACCAGGCATGGGGAGCAGGGGTGGAGCGGTTTGACAGGCCAGGCAACCAAAAAGAGGAGAGTAATGGCGCACATGTACCCAACCCTCTTGCAAACGACTGTGCAAAAGGGGAATGCCATGGTCCATGCAGAGTTGATTGATGCGTTGCAACTCTTTGTCCCCAGCCTCGGTGACCACCACCATGGAGCAGTTGACAAGATGATTTTCCAAGGCATGGTGCTGGTCGGACAGGGGAATGACGCTAATGGTGGGGTTCAAGCGTATGAGGGTTTCCGCTGCGATGGTTACGGCGGGTGCCCCCATCTGACTGGTGACTTGCAAAAGTCGGTGCCCGGCGGTAAAGGTTCCATCCTGACTGGGTTCCAGGAGCAACAGAGTACCAATTCCTGCCCCGGCCAGATAGAGCAGGGTGGTTCCCGCCATGCCGCCGATACCCACCACCAGAACCGTCGCCTGCCCCAACCGTTGTTGTCCCTCCTCACCCAAATGGGAGAGCATCAACTGCCGTGAATAGCGTTCCATCAGGTTGGCGGGGAAGTGTTGCATGGGTTATTCCGGGAAGAGTTCGGAGGAAAAATAGCGTTCCGCAAAGCTGGCGATGATTACCACCAACCGCTTGCCCTGGTTTTCCGGCAAAACAGCCATATCCATGGCAGCCGCCACCGTGGCCCCGGAGGAGATGCCACAGGGAATGCCCTCCCGTTGGGCCATCAGGCGCGCCACCTCGAAGGCCCGTTGATCGGAAACCTTGCAGATGCGGTGGATCAACTGGGTATCCAATACCTGGGGAATAAATCCAGCACCAATCCCTTGAATGCGGTGGGGACCGGGCATTCCTCCTGACAAGACGGGTGACTCTTCCGGCTCCACGGCATAGATGCGCAAGTTGGGATTTTTTTCTTTCAAAAAGCGACCTGCCCCGGTCAAGGTGCCACCGGTTCCCACACCGACCACAAAACCATCCACCTGGCCATCGCAATCGTCCCATATTTCCGGCCCGGTGGTGGTGTAGTGGGCGCGGGGATTGGCCGGGTTGTCAAACTGGTTGGGGATAAAGGAGTGGGGTATTTTGGCATGCAACTCCTTGGCCTTTTCAATGGCTCCCCGCATGCCTTCGGAGGCAGGGGTGACCACCAGTTCCGCCCCCAGGAGTTGAAACATTTTCCGCCGCTCCACCGACATGGCCTCCGGCATGGTGAGGATCAACCGATAGCCACGGGCCGCGCAAATAAAGGCCAGGGCAATACCGGTATTGCCAGAAGTGGGCTCAATAATGACGGTTCCCGGTTCGATCCATCCCCGTTGTTCACCGTCATCGATCAAGGACAAGCCGATGCGATCCTTCACCGAGCTTAAGGGATTGAAAAATTCCAACTTGGCGAGAATTTCGCAGGAGGAATTTTCCACCATGCGGTTAAGGCGTACCAGAGGGGTACGACCGATGGTCTGGGTAATGTTTTGACAAATATGGCCCATGCTGGGGTTCCTTGCTGACGAATTGGGAAGATAAAGCCTCAACGCCCGCCCTGGCCGCAAACAGGGCAGGCAGGATCCGGTCGATAATGGATGACACGTCGTTTGCCTTGCAGGAGGTCGATGGAGAGCAGGCGGCCACGCAAGGGTTCCCCAACCCCGCGTAACAGCTTGAGGGCCTCCATGGCCATCAGCCAGCCCACCTCTCCTGCCAAAGGACCCACCACCCCCTCCCGCATACAATTGCCTTCTTCTGCCTCATCGGAGGGCGGGGTAAAGAGGCAGTGCAGGCACGGAGAGCCATCCAGGGTGGTGACCTGTCCCAGATAACCGGCAGCCGCCCCGTGCACCAAAGGTTTATTGGCGCGGAAAGCGGCTTCGTTAATGGCAAAACGGGTGGCAAAGTTGTCAGAGCCATCCAATACCAAGTCGTATTCTGCCACCAGTTGGGTCATCTCCTGGATGTTTTCCAACCGGAAAGGGTAGGGGGTGGTTTGCAAAAAGGGAAAGCGATCCCGCAGTCTTTCGCAGGCGGTGACAGCCTTTTGTTTGCCCACATCGTAGGTGTGGTAGATCACCTGGCGATGCAGGTTGGAAAGGGCTACATCATCCCCATCGACGATTCCCAGCCGCTGCACTCCGGCCACCGCCAGGGCCAAAGCTGCACCACTGCCAAGACCACCGGCACCCAACAGCAAAACACGTTCGCTCATGTTGATTCCGCTGGCCGGGTCAAATACTGAAGTTGATCCGATTATACACCTCGGAGGTGATACCGGCCCGGAAGGCGCGGGTGGTCAACTCTTCGATACTGACCCCATCCATCATCACCAGAATTTGATCCTGAAACTCCTGCCACAAAGGGCGCACCACAGATTGACCAATGGGGCCGATGGCCACATCTTCCGGCAGTCCCAGGCCGCTTTCATCGGGCATGTCCATCACCACCCGGGCGATTTCTCCCACAAAGATGCGGGAACGTTCCCTGGCCAGCAGATAGCCTCCCTTGGGACCGCGAATGCCTTTCAGGATGCCCGCATGGACCAAACGCTGCATCACCTGCTCCAGATAGCGTTGGGGAACGCCCTGTCGTTGGGTGACTTCGCGTATTTGCACCGGCTCGCCGCCGGAGTTGTAGGCGATGTCTACCACGGCCTCGATGGCATAGAGCAATTTTTTTGAAAATTTCAGCACGACCAAGGCTCCCACATGGGAAATAAAGGTTGAATTTAACGTCCGGTATGGCCAAAACCTTGTTCACCCCGTTGGGTGACGGGTAGTTCGTTCACGGGTTGCCAGCGTCCTTGCAGCACGGGAGACAAGAGAAACTGGGCGATACGGTCTCCCCGTTGTATGGAGTAGGGGAGTTTGCCATGGTTGATCAACAACACCCCGATCTCTCCCCGATAATCCGCATCGATGGTGCCGGGGGCGTTGAGGACGGTAACCCCATGTTTGAAGGCCAGACCGGAACGGGGGCGCACCTGTCCTTCATAACCCTGGGGGATGGCCACGGTCAGACCGCTGGGGATCAATCGCCATTCGCCAGGTTGCAGAATGACTTCCTGCTCCACGGCTGCCAAGAGATCCATGCCCGCTGCTGAGGCGGTCTGGTAGGCAGGCAGGGGCATGCCCTGACCATGGGGCAGTTGACAAACGGCAATCTCCACCTCTTGCACCGAATCCTTCATGATCCATTTTCTCCAGATTTTGCCATCCACAAGGGGGTGATGGCGGCCAGCAGGTGATCCCCCACCTCTTCCTTGGACATCATGGGAAGGGGTTGTTGTCTGCCATCGGGCCACAGCAGGGTCACCCGATTGGTGGTGGTGGCAAAACCGCTGCCTGGTTCACTGACATCGTTGGCCACCAACAAGTCACACCCTTTGCGCCGCAATTTGGCCACCGCTTTGGTGAGCAGTTCGCCAGTTTCGGCGGCAAAGCCCACCACCACCTGGTCGCTGCGCCGGTTTTGGCTCAAGGTGGCCAGAATATCCACGGTGGTGGTCAATTGCAGGGACAACCCCTGGGGAGAGAGGTTTTCCTTTTTAATTTTTTCTGACCCGCTGATGACGGGTTTAAAATCTCCCACGGCAGCAGTCAGGATGGCCGCCTGGCATTGGGGCCACACTCCAAGGGTGGCCTCCAGCATTTCTGCTGCCGAGGTAACCGCTACACATTGACACCCCATGGGCGGGGGAACTTCCAGGGGACCGTGTACATAGACCACTTCACCACCGGCACGCAGAATGGCTTGTGCCACGGCATAGCCCATGCGTCCGCTGGAATGGTTGGAGATGAATCGAACCGGATCCAGGGCTTCACGGGTGGGACCAGCGGTGACCACTATTTTTTTGCCTCGCCAGGGCTTGGGCAGTAAAACCCGCCGTGCCGCCTCCAGCAGGGTTTCCACCGGGGCCATGCGTCCTTCTCCCACCTCACCGCAGGCCAGGGGGCCGCTTTCCGGGCCGATAAAATGGATGCCATCCCCTTGCAAGGTGGCCACATTGCGTCTTGTTGCCGGGTGGTGCCACATGGCATGGTTCATGGCCGGGGCCACCAATACCGGTCCCTGGCGGGCCAACAGCAGGGTGGAGAGGAGATCATCCCCTTGTCCCATGGCCATGCGGGCCAATAGATCCGCCGTGGCTGGGGCGACAATCACCAAATCCGCCTCCCGCGCCAGGCGGATGTGACCCATTTCCGCTTCCCCCACCAGGGAAAACAGATCACTGTAGACCGGTCCATTGGCCAGGGCCTGCATGGACAGGGGGGTGATAAAATGCAGGGCCGCCGGGGTAGGCACCACGGTTACCTTTGCCCCCTCCCCTTGCAATAATCGCAACAGGTCCAGGGTTTTGTAGGCCGCTATCCCGCCACCAATGCCCACCACTATTTTTTTGTCGCGCCAAAAGCTCAAATCCTTGCACTCCATTCCTGTGAAACGGTCGGATAATTATCCACTAATTACAGTGTATGTCAATTGATCAATATGCATTGAAAAAACAGATAATCAAATTGACCAGACCTTTGGGAAAGTGTGGATAAAAGGGTTGACAATCTCCTTGGCATCTGGACGAACATGGGGATAAAGTAAGGCCAGGAGAGGCCGCCATGGGGGTGGTCTCAAAAACAGGATGTCTTTTTACAAGTGGAATCAAGATGCCAAGCGCACCGTCCAAAACATTGGAAACCTTTGCCAATCCCTATCCCCAGCGGGATTATCGGGTGGAAATGCACTGTCCTGAATTTACCTGCCTGTGTCCCATGACCGGCCAGCCGGATTTTGCCGAGTTTTGGATCAGCTATATTCCCGATCAATTGTGCGTGGAATTAAAATCGTTGAAACTTTACCTGTGGAGCTATCGGCAGGAGGGGGCCTTTCATGAGGCGGTGACCAATCGCATCATGGATGATCTATTGGCGGCTGTTGCTCCCCGTTATATGGTTTTGACGGGTTCCTTCAACATTCGGGGAGGGATCAAGACCACGGTGAAGGTGGTTTATCGGCAGCCGGGCTGGCAGGGAGAGGTTTTGGTATAAACTTTTACGACCAAAGCCTGCCACCGTCCACATGCAGGACTTCGCCAGTGACATAATCCGCTTCTACCAGATAACGTACCGCCTTGGTAATGGCTTGGGGATCGGCCTGCTGGCCTAAGGGGGTGCGTTGCACCATCTGGTTGAACTCGGTCTCATCCTGGGAGGAGGGCAGGATGGCTCCTGGGGCGATGGCATTGATGCGCAAGCGGGGGGCCAGTTCCCTTGCCATGGCCCGGGTGGCCATGATCAATCCTGCTTTGCTGGCACTGTAAGCGGCATGCCCCCGCAAGGGGCGTTCTCCCCAAATATCGGCCATGTTGATGATCAAACCACCGGGTGCCATCTGGCGTTGGGCCAGGGTGGTCAACCACAAGGGGGCCAGCAGGTTGACACGTAGTAGGTGCTCCATGGCCTCATAGCTGCCATCTTGCAGATGGGTGGGGGAAAAGACCGCTGCATTATTGACCAACAGGGTGATATCACCCAAAGTGGAGCGCACCTCCTGTAACAGATTTTCCATCTCCTGGGGATGGCGCAACTGGACGGTGAAGGGGGCGGCTTTTATCCCCTTTGCCTGCAACTGTTCCACCAATTCCACTGCTTCCGGCAGTGAATTGTGGTAGACCACCGCCACATCATAGCCCAGGCTGGCCAGTTCCTGACAAATCAAGGCACCCAAACGTTTGGCCCCACCGGTCACCACGGCAGTTCCCCGTTTGCGGCTGGCGGGTGGTCTGGTTTCTGGTTGGGTCTCCAAGGTTGCTTTGGGGGGAGGGGTTGGCTCCTCCTCCCGATAGAGCCAGCGAAACTCTTGTTTGCGAAACAGGGGGGTCAGGGGTGAAGGGGGATTGGGCCGCCCCTGTCGACGTTCGGTCCAACAGTAGACATACCACATGGGCAACAGAAAGACCGCAAAGGGGGAGGCCACCAAAATTAAAAAATAGGCCTTGATGGTGGTTAGTAAGCGTCCGGTGAACCCTTTCTCCTTGCGAGTAAAGAGCTTTTCTTCCAGGTTTTCATCCTGATTTCGGTAGATCAACCAGCGTAACATTATGATGCCTTGTGGGGAAGTTCAGCCCGTGGATGGTAGCGGCCATGTATCTGTTTGAGCCGTTCCCGTGCCACATGGGTATAAATTTCGGTGGTGGAAATATCCACATGGCCCAGCATGGTTTGCAAAGAACGCAAGTCCGCACCATGGGCCAGCAGGTGGGTGGCAAAGGAGTGGCGCAGCACATGGGGGGAGAGGGGCTTCTGAATACCCGCACCACGGGCATAGCGAGTTATAATGTACCAGAAATTTTGCCGGGTCATGGCTTCACCCCGGATGCTGAGAAAAAAACTGTCACTGATTCCGCCACCTGACAAGAAGGGTCTGGCCTGACTCTGGTAGAGTTCAGCCAGTTCCAACGCCTGTTCGCCTACCGGGACCACCCGTTCCTTGTCCCCTTTGCCGAAGATGCGGACAAAGCCAAATTCTTTGTCTAACCCATGGCTGGGTAAGTTGACCAATTCGGAGACCCGTAAGCCGGCTGCATAGAGCATTTCCAGCATGGCGGCATCCCGCAAGCCCAGAGGTGTGGAGCGGTTGGGGGCTGCCAGCAGGGCTTCCACCTCCTGTTCACTCAAATATTTTGGCAGACTGCGACGGGGTTTGGGAGCGGAAATCAAGGTGGTGGGATCGTCGGTGCGTTGTCCGCTGGCGGCCAAATATTGAAAAAATCGCCGCAAGGAGGAGCGTTTGCGGGCAACACTGGCCACACTCAACTGACCGGCATGCAGGTGGGCCAGATAATCCAGCAATCCTTGTCGGTTGACGGTGGCAAAGCTTTCCCCATAATTTTGTAAAAAAGTTTGCAATCCTTCCAGATCATAGCGATAAGAAAGCAGGGTATTGGCAGAGATGCCCCGTTCAATGAGCAAATGATCCAGAAAGCCGGTGATGACCAGGGTGGGATTCATGGGGCTTTGCCCATTTTTTTCAGGGATTGGTTGGTCAACGGGCGTTTTTCTGCCAACGGTATGGGAACTCCCTGGGCCTGAAAACCGTGCCAGCTTCGGATGGGGGAGGTGGTGGCATAGACCACCTTTTCCGCTTCGCAGAGGATCACCCCACCCATAAAGGAAAACCAGCGTCTGCCGGTCTTCTCCCAGGCGTGGGCAGCTTGCAACCAGCGTTGGCCACGAAAGGGTGGGGCAAAGAGGGCGTGGGTGTGGCGCAAGGGGACGAAGAGGGCACCCTGTAAGAGATCATCCAGTTGCATGCGGGAGTAGGGGCGTCCCCAGCCAAAGGGGGTGGTATCGTGGCGTGCCCACAGACCGCTGCGATTGGGGGTGACCACCAGCAGACGACCGGCTGGTTTCATGACTCGCCAGATTTCCCGCAGGGCCACGGGCGGATCATGCACCCCTTCCAGAAAATGGGCCAAAAATATTCGGTCAAAATGTTCATCCGGGTAGGGCAGGGCATCGGGACGTACCAGGGCGATACGGTTGTCCTGATTGACCGGCCAGGGGGAGACCCCCATTTCTGCGGGAGAGGCCCCGAACAGGTCGCCACAGCAGGCGGAGGCCAGTTCCATATAGGGTTGGGTGTAGCCTATACCCAGGGTGCAACGGCAGGGGCTGTCTTCCAGCCAGGGTTGCAAGGCCTCCATCACCATGCGTGCCACTTCCATGCCTTGCGGGGTGGCGTACCAACTGCGTAATCTGACGGCGGCAAAATTCACCCCATCTCTCCCATGATGACAAAATCTTTAGCAAGCAACGGGATAACGACCATGAACCCTACATTGCAGGTTAGCCAAATAACCATCCGCCAGGATAATCATGTGTGGTTTTTCCCTACCGCTCCTGGCCAACTGGCGGTGGTGGACCCTGGGGAGTCGCAACCGGTTTTGGCCTTTCTGGGCCATCAGGGTTGGCAGTTGTCCCATATTCTGCTTACCCACCACCATCAGGATCATCAGGGTGGGGTGGTGGAATTATTACGGCATTATCCGGCAAAGGTGGTTGGGGCTGGTGCTGATCAACATCGCCTGCCCCCGCTTCACATTCCGGTACAGGAAGGGAGTCTGTTAACCTTGGGCGAAGTCACTGTCCAGGTGATGGAAACCCCTGGCCATACCATCGGCCATGTGGTGTACCGGGTGGAGGATGCCCTGTTTACCGGGGATACTCTCTTCCACGCTGGATGTGGTCGCTTGTTTGAGGGCACGGCCCAACAAATGTGGATCTCCCTGCAAAAAATAGCTTCCTTGTCGGGCACGTTGCGACTTTTCCCTGGTCACGAATACAGTCTGGTCAACTTGCTGGCGGTACAACAGTTGAACTGGTGCACGGAAGAGGTGGCAAGGCGCATCCAGGAAGTCGGTCAATTGCGCTCCCAAGACCGTATATCGTCGCCTATCATGCTGGATTATGAAAGAAAAATCAATCCATTCCTCAACTGCCACACCCCGGAAGTGGCCAGATTGTTTCATCTGGCAGGACAAGATGGGGCAACGGTCCTGGCAGCTTTGCGTCAATGGCGGAATAGCTGTTGAAATCTATGTTCCATCCAAACCATTGAAAAATACTTCTTATTGCCTTAAATTGCTGAATGTTTTGGGAGAAGTATTTGACCTTAATTTAAACTGAACATACTTCTCTTTTTTATTATGTCTCATCTTGGCGATAACGGGGGAAAAGTCCACCATGGAAGAAAAACATCTCGGTTTTCCTGTCGAAATCATATTGATATTGGCGGGAGTTATTCTCTTTTATATGGTCACGGATATCCTGGCCCACCGCAAGAATAAATCCATGAGCCTGGGGGATGCCACCTTTTGGTTTATCTTTTGGGTTATTGCCGCCATGGTTTTTGCTGGTTATCTGTGGGTTGCCTACGATCCAGCCTGGGCCAAGTTGTTTGTGGTGGGGTTTGTGTTGGAACAATCCCTCTCCTTTGACAATGTCATGGTCTTCATGGTGATCTTCACCTCCTTCAACATCAAGGATGCTTTGCTGCGACGGGTGTTGTTTTACGGTATTCTGGGGGCGATTATTTTTCGTTTAATCTTTGCCTCCATTGGTACCGCCCTGTTTGCGGCTTCTCCCTGGGTGGGCATGTTGTTTGCGGCCATTGTGGCCTGGACCGCCTGGAAAATGATCACGGCAGGGGAGGGAGACGATGAGCTGCACGACTATTCTCACCATTGGTCGGTGCGTTTTACCGAAAAATTTATCCCGGTGTATCCTCGCTTGCATGGCATGGATATGATTTTGACAGGCAAGGAGGTGGAAGAATACCGTAAGGAAGATGCCACCCTGCAAGTGCGCAGCGGATCAGCCCGTTATGCCACCCCAGCCTTTCTCTGCGCCATGGTTATTCAGGCCACCGATGTGATGTTTGCCTTTGACTCAGTCCCGGCGGTGATTGCGGTGACCAAGGAGCCGGTTTTGGTGTGGAGTGCCATGATCTTTGGGGTCATGGGTTTGCGGGCCATGTTTTTCATCCTCTCCAGCTTGATGAAATTTTTGGTGCACCTGGACAAGGCGATTATTGGTCTGTTGTTCTATATCGCTGCAAAATTGGCCATTGAAGCAGGCAACAACATTTTCAACTGGCCTGGTTTGCACATCACCCCTGGTCAGAGCATGTTGTTTGTTTTCTCTATCCTGACCCTTGGGGTGTTGGCCTCGTTTGTTTTTCCCAAGAAAGAGGAGGCGTAAGGAAGGGATATTTGGGTGGGGGAGGGTGCTCCCCCACCTGTTTTACAGACTATTGCAGCCAGATTTTTCCATCTTTGACCACGGTTTTGACCACTTCCAACCCTGATTTACCGTCGGGTTGCAGGCACTTTCCGCTTGCCAGATCAAATCGCCAATTGTGAATTTTGCATTCCACCTGATCGCCATGGTCGATTCCTTTGCAAAGGCTGGCCTTGGCGTGGGGGCATTGGCTTTTGTAGACCTTCACCTCTTTTTCATTGAGACGATAGATAACCACTTTGCCAGCGGGGTGTTCGGCACAGGTCAATTTGTGCAGGGGAATGGTATCCAGAGAGGCGATGGGTTGGGCATGGGGTGGGGAGGGAGCTGGAGCAGTTTCGGGTACGGCAGGGACCAGGTCCATCTCCTGGAGGATGGTGAGGGCGTCCAACACTTTGGGCAGACCGGCAGCGGGAAAGGCCATCAAGACGGCATCCAGGATTTCTTCCCGGCTGGCTCCTGCTTTCAAGGCTTTGGGCGCGTACTGACGCAAGCCCCGCTCGGTCCCGGTCACCACTTTGGTGACGATCTGGATTAAATGGCGGGTTTTATCATCCAGGGCTTTAGTGCTGTGTTTGTAGAATTCCAACAGATGGGTAGCCGCTTCGGGACGCACGGCAGCCAGATAGTTGAGGGCTTTGGACATGGGAACTCCATTGGCTTACAGGTTGATCCATATCAAATTGTGACATGAACCATAGCTTGCGCCAATGGATTTTTTGCAAAAAAGCCGGAACGGTTTGGGCCATTCCGGCTTTTTTATGCTATTGAGCGGTAGCGGTAGCGGTACTTGTGCTCGTACTCGTACTTGTGCTTGTACTTGTACCAGAATTTTGTTGTCCACCACCCACAGCACCAACGGCAACCCCTGCCACGGCGGCGAGACCTGCACCAGCGGCCACAGCACCCATGCCGACGGCACCTGCGGCTGCACCTGCGGCCCCGGCTGCACCAGCAGCTCCAGCGGCTCCGGCTGCGCCAGCAGCACCGGCGGATGCCCCGGCGGCTCCGGCAGCACCAGCAGCTCCGGCTGCGCCAGCGGCACCAGCACCGACACCACCAATACCAGCACCGGCGGCACCACCGGCACCGACGCCAGCACCAGCACCAGCGGCACCTGCACCTGCACCTGCTCCAGCACCTGCACCTGCTCCAGCACCTGCGCCTGCTCCAGCACCTGCTCCAGCACCACCGGCACCTGCGCCAGCACCACCGGCACCTGC
>JADFXB010000240.1 GCA_015233935.1 Magnetococcales bacterium
ATTAACGAAAGTTACAAGATCAATCCCCATGATGAAATGTCCCCCATTTGGCGGGCAGTGGCCAAGGACGAAGAACAAAACTTATCCCCAACCTTACTCTTCCAACAATGGCTGTCCAGCCAAGGAATTTCTCTGCCCAACGGCTGGACAGCCAGCCACTGGGATGTGATGTTCTATGATTGTCAATCCGCCGCTTTCATTGGAGAAGCCGGTGACATGGTGGCTTGCTCCCGTTTGGACAATCAGGTGAGTTGTTTTGCTGGAGTTCTGGCCCTGACGGACCATGTGCAACGCCATCCTGCCGGGGGTCATACCCTTGCCATGCTGGCGTGTTTTGATCATGAAGAGGTGGGGAGTCTGTCGGTGACGGGGGCTGAGGGTAATCTGGTGGAGAGTGTGATTTCTCGCATCTATACTCAACCAGAAGATCGTTGGCGGGCATTGGCCCAATCATGGATGTTGTCGGTGGACAATGCCCATGGTTGCCATCCCAACTATCCTGGTATGCAGGATGACAACCATTGCCCTTTGATCAATCAGGGGATCGTCCTGAAAAGCAATCCCAACCAACGCTATGCCACAAATGCGGCGGCAGGGGGTTATTTCAAGGGATTGTGTCGCCAAGCGGGGGTGGCTGTACAGGATTTTGCAGTACGGTCAGATATGGCTTGTGGCAGCACCGTAGGCCCTCCCCTTTCAGCCCGTTTGGGGATTGCCACTGCCGATATTGGTGTTCCCACCTGGGCCATGCACTCCATTCGTGAGGTGGCAGGTGTCCAGGACATGGGAGATTTACGCAGGGTTTTAAGTCTCTTTTATGGTCCTATATAAAAGGAATCACTGTATAAACTGGTTGCGCCCACCCTTTTTGGCTAGATAAAGGTTGGCATCCGCCCGGCTAAGCAGGGTGATGGCAGGGATATCGGGTTGAGGAATGGCGGTGGTTCCCCCCAGACTCAAGGTGACACGCCCCTCCAGGGGTGAACGCACATGGGTGATGGCCAACTCCCCCACCGCCAGTTGAATCTTTTGCACCATGGTGGCGATACCCACTTCGCTGGTTTCCGGCAACAGGCAGACAAACTCTTCTCCCCCATAACGTGCCACCAGGTCAGCCGGTCGCTCCACACACCCGGCAATGGCCTTGGCCAGCCTTTGCAGACACTCATCCCCGGCAATATGACCATATTGGTCGTTGTAGAGTTTAAAATAATCCACATCCATGATGAGCAGGGAGAGGGGTTTGCCGGAACGTAAACCACGCCGCCACTCCAGTTCCAGGGATTCATCAAAACGTCGGCGGTTGGCAATGCCGGTGAGTCCATCCAGCAAAGAGAGGCGGGCATAAAAATCCCGCAGCTTTTTCAATTCCAAAATATTATGAACTTTGAGCCGCACCGACTGAGCATGAAAAGGTTTGGCAATATAGTCGATGGCCCCCAGTTTAAGCCCCTTCTCTTCCCCCTCCTTGTGATCCATGGCGGTAACAAAAACCACCGGAATATCCCTGGTTACCCGTTCCTGACGCAGTTGAACCAAGGTGGCATAACCATCCATGCCAGGCATCATCACGTCCAGCAGGATGAGATCCGGCACTTGTTGAATGGCCACATGCAAGGCCTTTTCACCAGAGGTGGCAAAATAAATGCTGCCCAGGCTGCCCAGTGCCCTTTGCAGGAGATAAATATTTTCCATTTGATCGTCCACCACCAATATTTTGGCTGACTCTGGCAGGGAGGTTCCTTCTGGCAAAATGGTTTGCGGGGGGATATCCATGACAGGGGCGGACACTGACAGGGTGGAAAGGGGAGTGGCAGCAGGCAGGGTGAGGGAGGGCAGTTTGACCCGGTACAGGGTGCCCTGGGAGGCAAGATTTTGCAGACTGACCTCGCCCCCATGGAGTTGGGCAATCAATTGAGGGGTGTAGCCACCAGGGTCACACCCTTGAGCATCGGTGGATGGACATTTTTCAAAAAAAACCTCCTGCTCCTTTGCAGCCAGTTTACCGGCATGACGAATGGAGATGACTATCGTCCCTTCTTCTTTGCTCAGGATGATATTCATAGTACTCCCCAAGGGAGCGTTCTCCATGGCATGGAGCAGCAGGTTGCCAAAGAGGGTGTGCAACAGGAGGGCTTCAGCCATGACCATAAAGTTGCCAAAGGTGGCGTTTTGTCCATGATCATCCAAAACATGGATCATTAAATGCTTGGATCGCCAAAAGGATTCCTGTTCCTCCAGAATACGCCCCAAAACCGACATCAAATCCACTTCCGTAGGATGCAGGGCGTAAGTGCCGGATTCAATTTTGTGCAGGTTCAGGGAAGTATTGATCATTTCCAATAGTTGCAGGGAGGCCCCATGAATGCCATGGACCAACTCTTTTTCTTCGTGGTTGAGGGCGGCTTTGGCAAGTAGCAGTTCGCTGGTTTCGATGATGCGGGATATGGGAGCACGCATATCCTGGTTGGTCATGCGCTCCATTTGATCGTGCAGGTGCACGGTTTGCAGCAGGGAGGTGTTGTGATCCTCCAGCTTACGGTTGGCATCCCGCAGGGCAAGGTGATTTTTAATGCGATATTTGACTATTTCTGCCCGCAAAGGCCGGGTAATATAGTCCACGGCTCCCACCTGAAAACCCGTAGCCTCATTGGCCTCCTCGTTCAGGGAGGTGACGAAGATAACCGGGATATCTTTGGTTTGGGGATTGGCCTTGAGTTGGGAACATATTTCATACCCCCCCATGCCGGGCATGACAATGTCCAACAAAATCAGATCAGGCAGCAAAGTGGCCGCGAGGGTTAAGGCAGATGGACCATTGGTGGCAAAATGAATTTTATAACTATCCCGCAACATTTCCCGTAACAGATGGATGTTATCCACCATGTCATCCACAATGAGAAGGGAATGTACGCCGTCTTTCATGACCCGCATTGCCTTAACAAGGGTAAATTCCACTTCCAAGTAGAGAAAATTACTCAATATTGCAATAAATTCGTTTCTACACTCGGTTTAGAATACCACAATATTATCCATTACAGCAAGAATCTGGCACATGTGGGTTGTTTGGGTTGGATTATCATGTCAATGACCTTTTACGGGATCTCCGTTGTTGACAGGTGCAAGAAAGCCGATCCAGGTTCAGGAGCAAGGGGCTGAAACGGGGAAAACCACCAGCCTGGTGTCAAGGGAATGGTTGGAGAGTGGCAAAGTTACCGCAAAACATGCTTGATGGATGCCGCCCCCAAAATTATTTTACTACCTCTTTTCAGGGTCTCCAGGTCTGCTTCCGCAATTTTGGCCTGTGCCCAGTCGGGCACCGCACCAAACCCCTCCCCCAGAAGATCCAGGATTCCTTCCATCCGGCCTTTCTGTTCACCTTCCTGTCGGCCTTTTGGCTCACATTCCAGCAACCATGCCTGTTTATTCTGATCGATGATCTCACGGGCGCAGATGGACAGCATTTTGGTTTCCTCCTGCGGACAGACCTGAAGCACAATCTCATGTACTTTATTTTGGTCCACGCTGTGAAAAGTTGTCAACATATCTCTATTTGCCGGGAAAAATGTTGTAAGGCAAAGATATTTAGGGCAAGATGCATGCTTTGTGATTTATTTATCATCCAAAAGAGTTGCCATGTCTCGACCAGTGCGCTTGTTTATCTCCTATGCCAGTAAGGATGGTCACTGGAAGGATAAAATTCTGACGGCCATCACCCCTTTGGTACGTGCGGGGATGGTTGAACCCTGGCATGATCGGGACATAGGTGCAGGGGAGGAGTGGCATGATGAAATCTTGGCACACATGAACAAGGCGGATGTGGTTTTGCTTTTGATCAGCCAGGATTTTATTGCATCCGAATATATCCATGAAACAGAATTGCCTGTCATTTTAAAGAGAAAAGCAGAAGGTTTGAAAGTCTTTCCTGTTTTGTTGGATCACTGTCACTACAAGCGTTTACCTTACTTGTTTGGATTGCAGTTACTCAATGAAAACAAGTTTCCATTGATTACCTACACTCCCCGGACCCGTGCTTTCACCATGATTAGTCAGCGGTTAGATGATGAATTGGAAAAAATCATCCCTACCTTACCACCATTGCACCAAAAACCACAGCCAGTCATTGAAGGGTTCACTTTGGAGAAAATGCTGGAATCCTTACCCGACACCGGTACAAAGCTCTTTGGCCGTGAAAAAGAGTTGGCGTTGTTGGATGCCTGGCAAGCGGGAGTGATGGTTTTGGTGGCGGGGGGTGGGACGGGGAAGTCGGCGTTGACACGGTATTGGTTGCTGAATTCCA
>JADFXB010000241.1 GCA_015233935.1 Magnetococcales bacterium
TTATGGATCAACCATGGCAAAAGTATGGTTTGTGGGTGCCGGTCCCGGTGATGTTGACTTGATCACCGTCAAAGGGCGTTCCCTTATTCAACAAGCAGGTGCGATTCTCTATGCCGGTTCCCTGGTGAATCCGGCCCATCTGCAATTTGCCCCCCCTTCCTGCCTGACAGCCGATTCCAGCAGTATGACCCAACAAGAGATGGTGAACTGGCTGAGCCAGCAAGCCAACCGACATTCGGTGGTGGTACGCCTGCAAACCGGGGATCCCTCCCTGTTCGGAGCCATGAATGAATTGATCTGGCCCTTGCGAGAGGCCCATATCGAGGTGGAAGTGGTTCCTGGTGTCTCCTCCGCTCTTGCTGCCGCTGCCTTCGCCCAACAGCCCCTCACCTTGCCGGAAATCAGCCAGACGGTGATTTTTACTCGGGTGGAAGGGCGTACCGCCTGCCCAGATAACCAGCAATTGCACCAGTTGGCCAGCCACGATGCCACCTTGTGTCTTTTCTTGTCGGCCACCCTGGGGAAAAAAATTACCAGCGAACTTTTGCAAGCCGGTTGGCCTGCCCATACCCCCATGCTCTTGATCCATCGGGTTTCCTACCCGGATCAACGCCTGGTCCACACCACCCTGCAAGAATTGGCCGCCACCCTCAAAAAAGAGGGGATGACCGGGCAAACCATGATCATTGCAGGCCCCAGCGTTTCGGTTCATCAGCAAGGGGAATCCACCCCTTCACGCCTTTATGCTCCTGATTTTTCCCATGGTTTTCGCCATACTCCCCAACCCCATCGGAGAACACCCCATGAATGATATCCTGCTCATCGTTGGTCACGGTGCCCGTGACAAAGAGGGGGATGGCAACCGGGAGGTGGAAGAGTTCGCCGCCCTTTGGCGGCAAAAACGACCTGAACTGACCATCCAGGTCTGTTATATCGAATATGCGGATGTTCTACTGGCGGAAGGATTGCGCCGTGCGGCCCAACAGGCGGACCGGGTGTTGGTGTTGCCCTTGATTCTGGGGGCTGCCGGTCATGTACGCATGGAAATTCCTGCGGCCATTGAAGTGGCCAGACGGGAGTTTCCCCAGGTGACCTTCCTGTGCTCCCGCAACATTGGTTCGGAAAACAAGGTTCTGGAGATGGTGCGTTTTCGCCTGCACCAGGCCATGTCCCGCATGGATATGCCCGATCCCCACACCACCGGGGTTATCCTGTTGGGAAGAGGTTCTTCTGAACCGGCGGCCAATGCTGAAGTGGCCAAGCTGGCCCGCTGGCTGTTTGAAACCACCGACCATCAACTGGTAGACATCGCCTTTACCGGCATCACCTATCCCCGCCTGGAAGAGGTGGTGCAACGGCAGATTAAACTGGGCATGAGTCAATTGGTCATATTACCCTTCTACCTGTTTACCGGACGCTTGATCAAACGTATCATGCGCCAGGTGGAACGGTTGCAAACCACTTGGCCGGATCGTCCCCTCACCCTGGCTCCCTATATTGGTCACCATGAAAAATTGTTTGAACTCATGGAAGAACGCTGGCACCAATGCTCCACAGGTACAGATACCCTGCTGCCCTGTGACGGGTGCAGCTACCGGACCTTTGCCCAACAGCATGACGACCACCACCATGACCATTGAGACCCGCCACCATGAAGCATGATACCGCCCTGGGACGAGCCATCGAACAGCAATCCTTTGATCATATCGATGCCCACTGCCCGGAAAAAAACTACCCTCCCCGGCAATGGCCACTGGTGCGCCGTTTGATCCATACCAGTGGCGACTTGTCGTTCAACGGATTGGTGGAATTTCATCCGGCAGCCATGGAAACCGCCTGTGAAGCCATCCGCCGGGGTTGTCCAATCGTGGTGGACGTGAATATGGTGGCGGCGGGTATATCGCAACCCAGACTGGCTCGTTGTGGCAATCGTCTTTATCACTTTATGTCGGATCCCCAGGTGGCCATCAAGGCAACAGAAGAGGGTACCACCCGCGCCGTGCAGGCCATGCGTCATGCCGCCCGTCTGGGTCTCTTGCAAGGTGGCATCGTTGCCATTGGCAATGCCCCCACCGCATTGTTGGAAGTATTACGGCTGGCGAGAGAGGAATCCATCCGACCCGCCCTGGTGGTGGGCACGCCGGTGGGCTTTGTTTCGGCGGCTGAATCCAAAGAGGAACTGGCAGCCCAGTACGACATTCCCTGGATCATCACCCGTGGCAGCAAGGGAGGTTCCACCCTGACGGTGGCCGCCCTGCACGCCTTGCTGGATGATGGCCACGAGGCCCAACCATGAGGGGAGATGTCCCACCCCGCATGGCCGGGCGTCCCGGTTTTACCACCGGTGCGTGTGCCGCTGCGGCCAGTCGGGCGGCGACTCTCCACCTGCTCTTGCAGGTTCCCCAACGGGAGGTGGAAGTCCTGTTGCCCGATGGCAAGCGTTATACCTTTGCCGTCCATGCGTGTGAGGGGGATTTGGAATCCGCCACGGCAGTAATCATCAAGGATGGGGGCAGCGGTCCCGATGTCACCCACCAGGCCCATATCCGGGCAACCGTGCGCCGCTTGCCGGATGCCAAAGGAATAATCCGTCTGGAGGGAGGCGAAGGGGTGGGAAGGGTGAGCCGTCCCGGTCTGCCGGTAGCGGTGGGAGAGGCTGCCATCAACCCGACACCCCGACGCAATATTTTGGAAAATGTGCAAGAGGTGGCCGACTCCTGGCTTGATCAGCATGGGCTGTTGGTCACCCTGTCGGTGGCCAACGGGGAGCTTCTCGCCCGCCGCACCCTCAATCCCCGTTTGGGAATTTTGGGGGGTATCTCCATCCTGGGCATCAGCGGCATCGCCCACCCCTATTCCACATCGGCTTTCAAGGCCACGGTGGTGCAGGGGATTCAAGCCGCCAAAGAACAACAGGCCCCTGCGGTGGTCCTCACCACCGGCGGACGGGCTGAACGTTATGCCATGGATTTTTTGCCCCAACTGCCAGGTGTTGCCTTTGTGCAAATGGGTGACTTTGTGGGGGCGGCCTTGCAAGCCTTGAATCAACACCCACTGCCACGGGTGATCCTGGTGGCCATGCCGGGGAAACTGGTCAAAATTGCGGAAGGCCGCCCCAACACCCATGCCAGCAAGGGAACCTTCAATCGAGATTTTCTCGTTGACCTGGCCCTGGCAGCGGGTTTCCAAAATCGGGAGGCGTTGCAAAAAATCAACACCGTGGCCCATGGGGTGGAAATACTGGCCACCGTCGGCCTGGAGAAAATTTTTTGTCAACATTTGGTGGCGGCAACCCAAGCCACCCTGCTGCACCAACTCCCTCCCCATACCAGGGTGGGGGTGGTGGCGTTTACTTTGGAAGGGGCCTTGTTGGCCCATACTGGAGAAGATGCATGGAACCTGTCTGCTGGATAATCGGCGTCCTGGACGATGGACTGGCCAGCCTGCCCACCGCCTCCCGCCAAATCCTCCCCCAGGCACAAACGGTGATTGGCAGTCAACGCCTGCTGGAACTGGTGGCCCCCCTCCTCTCGCCGGGTGTGCGCTCAGTGGCCATTCAACGTCCGGCAGAAGAAGCCCCCCACCTGGTGGCGGAGGCCTGGCAACGGGGGGAACAGGTGGCCGCCCTCTCCACCGGCGATCCCCTGTTTTTTGGCATGGGAAGCCTGTTGTTAAAACATTTTCCCACCAGTCGGCTGCATATTCTGCCCAATCTTTCCTATCTGCAAATTGCCCTGGCCCGTCTTCATTTGTCGGGAGAAGAGGCCATTAAACTATCGGTCCATCGGGGGGCCAGCGGTCCCTGGCAGCCGGGAGCAGGGCCGGATCACGCCCTTTACCCCTTCATTCGCCAACTCTCCCACCATCGCCCCCTGGCCATCCTCACCAGCCCCGCCAACAGTCCCGGCTTGCTGGCCCACGCCCTGCAAAGCGAAGGTCTCGCCGCTTCCTGGCGACTGTCGGTGTGTGAACAATTGTGTCGTCCTGAAGAAAAAATCAGTCGTCACCTTACCATGGAACAGGTGATGGCAGGGGATTGGAGCTTTCCCAACGTGGTGGTGGCCCATCCGGTGGACACCCCTCCCCTTTTCCCCCTCTTTGGCCAGGATGAAGCCCTGTTTCATCATGGCGAAGGCAGAATTCTGGTCACCCGCCGAGAAATTCGTGCCGTTGCCCTGGCCCAAATGGCCTTGACCGGCAATGAAATTATCTGGGACATTGGCGCGGGATCGGGCAGCGTGGCCCTGGAAGCCGCCCGTCTCTGTCCCCAGGGT
>JADFXB010000242.1 GCA_015233935.1 Magnetococcales bacterium
CAGTCACTGTTCTGCGCAAAGCAAAATCAAACAGAAAATCAAAACACCCTACCTTGCTGTGTGTTGCAATATTCCGAATTCGTCTGAAACATCCTATATCACCTCAAGCAGTCACCTGTGTTGCGTAAAAATACATAATAGGTTGTGTATTCGGTAGTTACTCGCCTGTTAATTAGACGCGGCAAGCAGATTTATCGCACTGTTTTACCCATGTTTATTTACCATTAGACACTTTAAGTGCTCTACCTCCACTCATAACCAAGATAATCATAGACATCGCAGGTACTAATTGAATCAATACACTCCCTAAATTGGCACAACATCTTGAGCCGCCTCCTTTATGTTTTCTTGACCGCATCAAAAACGTTCAAGTATTATTTACCCAACACAAGACAAGAAAGCAGAGCACACAAGCACTACTGAAGATGTACTGGTAGCCACTAGAGCAAATATTGTAGCTAACCTGTAAACGACATGGTGATGAAATGCGTAAACCTGAAAGCAGTGAAGAACGAGACAAAGAAAGTCAGTGTCATGCTGGCCAACAAAGCATCATGGGTTACAGGCGGCCAACAACAGCGGGTGATGAAAGGCCATGTCTAGAGGATGACCTTAACTCAAACCTCCCTAGCATAGTCTCGACCTTCAGGACCATAGCAGCCGCCCAATATGTTGGGTGCTCTAGAAGCAAATTGGAGAAACTGCGTTTGTACGGTGACGGCCCACTGTTCATCAAGATCGGGAGGACCGTGGTGTACCGGCGACAGGATTTGGATGCGTGGTTAGAGATGAACACAAGGAACTCAACCAGCGAGTACCGTTAGAATGGAGAGAGTGCAGGCGAAATATCAGGCCAGGCCAAGAGCTTGATTGCAGCGGAGTGACATGAAGGTAACAGCATAACCGATGCTAGGGAGTAACACAGGATCTCAAGGGAGATCGTGCGCCCAAAAACTCCCCGTAGGTTGTTTTATACGCCCTATATCCTTATGGAGTACCACGCCCACACAACTGAGTATAGAGGAGAGTCCGAGATGAGGGAAAATTTCTATCTGTTTGCAGATGAGGAAGAACTGCAAAGGGAAAGTAGTGTTCGTCAAAAATGCTTGTATGGATCAACGGATACTAGGGACCATGATCTGGCGGACAAGCTTCATTACTGCAACAAGCTTGGGTCTGGTGGTAACCGTAAGCCATGTGGAAGTCCAGCATGCCCTCATTGCGTAGAGCGCTACAAGAAATGGATCATGGAAGAGGCAAAGGTTGTCTTTGTTGAAGATGCTGGGTTGTTGTTCGTTACTGTGCTGTTGCTTAACAGGAGGATGACAGACGAGGAGGTTATGAAGTTCGATCCGAAGCAAATGCACAACTCATTTGGAAAGCAACTTCGGAGAGCAGGGATTAGAGGGCCTTTCTTGGGTTGCCTGGAGATGGATTATAACATGGAAAGTGAGTCATGGCTACCACATTATCACCTTGTGATGATGGGCAGCGACGCTAAACAGATTGAGGTGCTACGCAAACGATTTTACTGCATAGGCGGTGTAGGGGCAACCAACAACACTGCTGGAGGTAGACAGTTACTGGTGAGGGAGACCAATGGTATCAGCCGTCAACTCAGCTACACCTTTAAGTTTAGATGGAGTCGGATTGAAGGCTACTTCAGTCCAACTTCGAATAGGCATAGAACCTGGAAATACAGACTCAATGCAACTCGACAGCGGTTGGCTTTACGGACACTGGACAGGATTGGCTTTAACGGTTTCCTCTTCTTGTATGGGCTTCGCAGGACTGGAAACAAAATAGTGAAACTGCCTGTCATCGAGAAGAATGGCTGAATGGTGGGTTTATGGCTATTGAGGGGCTTAACGGATCAATGGGGGACCCAAAATTGAAGGAGGGGGAGACACATCTCCTGGCAAATCCCAGGAGGTACTTCGTACCAGAATGCCCAGGACCGCATCAATTCCATGCAAATACACGCTTGATCGGGCGATCGGCTGATCAGCCGATCCGCCGATCGGCTTCACTCATGCTGCTTTTCTACCCAATGCTGTGTAAACACTAAGGAGATTCAAAATGTCTGGACAGCCGAATGATGAAGAACTAGAGCCGAAAGTCAAGACTCTGGCGTTATGCACTACTGCAGATGTGGGGGATATTGTTTATAAACTGGTTGAATTTACTGATTTCGATGGAATAGTCAGGCGGGAGCTTATGCCAGCTACTCACGCCGAGAACCTGGGAAACATTAAAAGCTTCCTATTGAATAAATGGTTTCCTAATCCTACAGCAAGGGATGACTGGAGCGAGATTCAAACTGAACTGAAACGCATTCCCGATTCGAGGGTGTTATTGGTATCGAGGACTGGATTTCATGGTGATGATTATTTGTCTCCGAAAAACCGGGTTTATAAAACTATTCCAAAGATCCTGCTGAACCCAAGCGCAACTCTTCATCTCCCACTTGTATCAAAGAAAGGAACTCTCGAAGAATGGAAGGCGAACGTTGCAAGGCCTGCAAAGCATAGCTCCATATGCGTGTTGTCACTATGCGGGGCCTTCGCATCAAATCTTCTTGATATCACAGGGATAGAATCTGGTGGATTTCATATTTAGTCGATCGTGCAGAAGCCCCTTTTTTCGAATCACGCCAAAGCCGGTAAAAGGACTTCTCTCGGACAATTCCAAGCATGATGTAGTTCACGTGTGATCGTCTTGGAGCCTGTCCATAGCCCCAACATAGCCAGCAATAAGGCAAAAAGAAGCCTCAGCTTCCTGAGGATGGCGCGGAGGTTGAAGCCGATGCCGGCCATGAGGGCGTTGGCCTGGTCGCCGAAGACGCCTCGCAGGAAGTTGCGGTCCAATCGGCCCTCACGTTTTTGATGGCCGATGACCGGCACCACACCGTTGCGCCGTCGCAGCTCCTTCCTGATCGTGGGTGTGATGCCGCGCCGTTGGCCGGAAATGAAGACTTGGGTGGCGGTCACGCCATGCCCCTTGTAGCCTTTATCCACATAACAACGCTCTGGTTTTTGGCCGCTCAGGCGCTCCACTTGCTCCAGGGCATGGCCCAGGGTGTGGCCATCGTAGGGGTTGCCGGGCAGTGATTTCATCCCGACCACGAAGCACTCCTGATTGGTCACCGCCACGCTGACCTTGTTGCCGAACTCGTAGGGCTTGTGCGCCTTGCCCTTGGCGATGCACACCACATGGGATTCGTGCAAACTGTACAACTTGTTCTTGTCGCTGCGCTTTTGCGTCAACAGCCGCCGCGCCAGGGCCAGTTCTTCTCGAAGTGACGCGGCCTGACCGGGGTCCGTGGGCATTTTCCTGTCGATGTCCCGCACCACCCGCCCCAGGAACGTCCGCAACCGCTTGACCTCCCGCCGCATCCGCACCATCTGCCGGGCATGTGCGTAGCGACCTGCTGCCGGCAAGGCCTGCGGCCCCAGACGCTGGTAACTTTGCCGCAGCGCCACCCCAAACCGCGCCGCCAGCCGCACCAGCCGGACACGGCTGCGGTTGAGCAGCTTGGCATCCGTGGGGTGGGCGATGTTCTTGGGTTGCACTGTGGTGTCTACGGTTACCCGCTTGAGGCTCTCAGGCTTGATCGTTTTGGTCTGCAAGCCCAGCTTGATCGTCTCCGCCAGCAGGGTCTCCAGCCCTTCCTCGCCGATCCGCTTGCGCCACCGGCTCAAATCAGCCCGGTGAATCGGCTTCTCATGGCGGAAAAAGGTTTCCCCGCACAGATACTGCCAGTAAGGGTTTTCCGGCCAACGGTTGACCACCTCATCCTCGGAAAGGCCATGCATGGACTGAAGCATGGTCAGCCCCACCATCAGCCGAATCCGAATGCCCGGGCGTCCCTTCGCTGCGTACAGCGGCTCAAACCGGGCTTCCAATCCCGCCCAATCCACATGGTGAGCAAGCTTCACCAGCGGATGGCTGGAATCACAAATGATCTCCAACCGGGTGTGAAAAAGACTCCCCTGTGGCTCGATCTTCGTCTTCGGTGGCTTCATGGTTTTGCAAGAAATGAGGGGTGGAAATACGGCTTTCTTGCAAAACATGATACTTCAAATTGCAACTTTATTCCAGCGTTTTCATTGTGTTACACTTACTGCGCGACCGACTGTTTATTGATTCGGCTGGTTCTGGAGCTGCTTTACACCACGGGCATGCGGGTGGGTGAGTTGGTGACCATTCGGGATGATGACGTGGATGTGGATGAGGGGGTGATCAAGTTATTTGGCAAGGGG